>JBDNIP010000805.1:0-9291 GCA_041688245.1 Algoriphagus sp. | reverse complement strand
GAGTAATTCCTGATAAAGTTGCTTGCGTGCAAAACGCTTATTTTCCAGTGCTACTACCAATATATTGGTAATCGCTTCAGTGAAGTCTAGATCTAAGTCCAAATCAGCGTCTTTGCGGCGAAGAAAAAGGATTGCCAGCATCTGGTTTTTGTGATACACTGGCAAATAGGTCTCTAATTCATCGAATGAATATTCTGGGCCAAGTTTCAATTTCAACTCGCCGGTAGATTTCTCATCTGATACTTGCCCTTCTGGTATTAGACTTGGGACAATCCCTTTGACTCCGTGAGAAATTTTATTTTCAAACGCACCTTCTTGCGCCACATAGAGTATCAGTGATTTGATATTCAAATGTACTAGGCAGGTAAACTTGAAAATATTCAGCAATACAGCCTCAGATTGATTCTCGTTAATTGCCTGAGTAATTTCAAGAAGCGCTTTTAATTCCAGCTCTTTTCGCTGGTATTTATTTTTTTCAGTTCCCAAAGTCAAATTGTATTATGTGCCATTAAGCCTTTTTTTGTGGCTAGATAAAAAAGCTTTTTACCTTCTTTTTTGAAATCAACAACATTAAAAATCTCCTCGTCTGGAGTTCTTAAGCATTTGATCCATTCTTGCTCATGTAATGACTCAAGATTACTTAGAATCTGATCGTCTTCCCATTGCAGTTCCTCTTTAATAAAAGAATAATGCTGAACAAAATACAGCTCGTCCATCAATTCAAACTCTGTCTCGCTCATTTGGTAAATTTATTGGCTAAAATAACACTTCTAACATTGCTCCTACCCTTCCAGCTAAACTTTCCTCTCAATGCAGCAAAGCCGACCACTAAAACAAAAAAAGGATGAATCAGCGAAGTAGAAATAAAATTAATTGGATTTTGATCAATACAATAGGTTTTTAGCGGTCTGGATAGGGTCAGGTATTCTGCCAGTGACTTTCCCAACCATACTATCAAAAAAGAACTAATACCGGGGATTCCCAGAAATAACAAGCCAAAAGAAGCTACCCACACCAGCTGAACCATAAATGAGATTAAAGTGAATGAAGTATGAGTTGCTGATCCATGAGCACGCCATTTGGATGCCCAACGGATACGTTGTTGAATAAGTAATAGCCAGTTATCCTGTGATTCAGTGATGACCAATGCCTCTTGATTAACCAGATAAATTGCACTGCTATTGGAGAATTTTTTCATAATTTTTTTTAACAAAAACTCATCATCCCCTGAAAGTTGATGAAGATTCCCCTTGTATCCGTCTACAGCTTCAAACGCAGATTTCCGATAGGCAAAATTAGCTGCACTGCACATCAAAGGCTTATTTCTGGAAAAAGAATAATTGGTAACTATAAGAATACTGGCCCATTCAATTTGCTGGAAGTCTGAAAAAAATAAGTTTGAATTGGCTGAAATCACTGGTCCTGCTACGAGCTGAACAGATGCTGCCTGAAAAGGAGAACTAATTGCTTTCACCCAAGTTCCGGTAAATTTACAATCAGCGTCTGTACACAAAATTATTTCCCCCTCAGCCAGGGATACTCCTAAAGTGAGCGCTCCCTTTTTTCCAAAACTTTGATTTTTCAAAATCTTAACTTCACTTACAGAATTAAAATGGGCCATTAAGAATTCATTTGAGCCATCTTCACTATAATCATCAACTAAGATGATCTCAAAGACTGAGCTTCTTAGCTTTTGGATTTCAAGAACTAAAGCGGGTAATTTTTCGATTTCATTTCGAAAAGGAATCAGCAGCGAAACTTTAAAGCTATTGTCTCCAGTAGAAATTGGCGGAGAGGAGACTTTCCAAGTCCGACCTAATATCCAAAGTAAAATCAGGTAACAGATGGACCAGGCCAGGTAAAAATTTAGCATCTTTTGGTCTAACTTGCAACGTGAGTAAAGAACAAGAAAAAGAAGCAAAGGAAAAAATCATTCTTGGGATAGACCCAGGTACCAATGTGATGGGCTATGGAATTATTCAAACAGAAGGAAAAAAATATAAACTACTACAATATGGGGTTATTCATCTCAAGAAATACGAAACCCATGAATTGAAACTCAAAAAGATATTTGAGCGCATAACCGGTATAATTGAAGAGTTTCTTCCCGATTCTGTTGCTTTGGAAGCTCCATTTTATGGTGTAAATGTGCAGTCTATGTTAAAACTAGGTCGGGCTCAAGGAGTAGCAATGGCCGCAGCATTGGCTAGGGAGATTCCAATTACAGAATATTCTCCGAAAAAAGTAAAGCAATCTGTTACAGGAAATGGAAATGCTTCAAAAGAGCAAGTAGCTGCAATGCTCCAAACACTCTTTAATCTGACTGAACTTCCTAAAATGCTAGATGCAACAGATGCATTGGCAGTAGCACTCTGTCATCATTTTCATGACGGCAGAGTGCAGTCACGAGGAAGAAATGCTGGTTGGAAATCTTTCATTCAGGACAATCCAGATCGACTTAAAAAGTAAAACCTGATAGTCAATCAGGTTTTATTGGTCAAGGATATGAATTAAAGATCTATTCCAACAGACAATTTTAACGCACGATTTTTTACATCAATGTTGTAATAATTCAGACTTTTTAATCCTAAATCATAACTTATCTGTAAATTAATTCCAGACAGCATGCTCACGCCCAAGCCTACTACTCCGCCTAAATCGTAACCACTAATAACCTCAGTACTGGTATCAGTATTACCATCCAATTCATATTTTCTCGACAATAAAAGAGAAGCTTGTGGACCGGCAAATACATTTAAAAATGGATAAATATTCAAACGAATAAGTACAGGAATATCAATGTAACTGAGTTTTTCAGAAATCATTACTCCAGTTGTTTTGGCATCAGCTTTATATCCTTTAGTGGAATATTGAATTCCCGGTTCTACGGATATAAATCCAGTACCCAATTGATAGTATCCTCCAGCATGAAAGCCTAGTTTCGAATTAAAATTAGTGTCTGAAAAGTTTCCAGCACTCAATCCAGCTCGAATTCCAACTTGTGCATTTGCAGCGAGGAATAAACAAAAACTAAAAAGAAATAGAAAAAGCTTTTTCATTGATTTGAAGGATTTTAAATAGATGAGTAAGAACATATTATTTTCGGTAGCTAAAAAGGTCGTATTTTTTTGTTTTAATCCAATAATGTTGAACAAGATTAATTTTAAATTAACTGCGTCAAGAAAAAAGAAGTTTTTTGATTCAATGCACCCTTCAAAATCTTTTCCCCAATTAAAATGGACAATTTCTCAACGATATTAGAAAAGTTTCAAGGAGTATCGATGGAAGCTAAACAGGCTTTTTCCAAAAGAATGGAAATTTTTGAAGTAGGAAAAGGTGCAATTCTAGTGAAAGAGGGGGAAATCAGCAATTACTTGTACTACATTAATGAAGGATCTGCACGTAGTTATTACATCAGAGAGAGCCGTGAAATCACCGTTTCATTCACTCTAAATGGTGAGTTTGTGACAGCGATGCACTCTTTTATCACTAGACGACCTTCCTATGAATACATCGAAACTTTAGAAAAGAGTAAGATTTTGAAGATGTCTCATGACAACCTGAATCAGTGTTTTCGAGAATATCCTGAGCTGGAAAGGTCTTACAGGATAATCCTTGAGAAATATTACATTGTGCTAGAAGAACACCAGATTTTCTCCAAATTCAAGTCCGCCAAAGAGCGCTATATGGAATTAATGGAAAATCGTCCTAAAGTCATCCAAAAGGCTTCTGTCGGTCAGATTGCTTCCTATTTGGATATGACCATCGAGACACTCAGCCGAACAAGAGCTAAGATTTAAGATATTGACTTTTGTCGCGGTCTTTTTTTGGTGAGCATCAGCAACTTTGAAATTAATGAATGATGTTATCTACAACTATACCAGTGATCTAATTTCTAGCTGGCTTGAAGACCCGCCACGGCGAGGCAGGCCCGCCACGGCGAGGCAGGCCGATGACGCTCCATAACAATCGTGAGAGGTATCAGTAATGCTAGTATTGACTATATATTAAGTTGATTTTTGATTTTTACTGGTACAAGTGCGGATGTGCATATAAATCAATTAGCATACTGGACTACTCTGAAAAAACTCGGCGGATTTGGAGGAAAACAAGTTCATCCGACCATGATTAATTACAAAGAGGTAAATTTATCATTGAACGATTGTGCAATGGCTTAGTTAGATATCAACTGTGCACATTCCAATAATTCTGAAAGTTCCGCTAGCACCTCTGGATTATTTTTGAATTATGATCAAACTGACCAGATGAAGCTTGGAGTAAATAAAACTACCATGGCAGCTGGAACCGGTGCGGGGAGATTCAAATTTGATGTTTCGCCAGGAAATGCCCACGAGTCGATAATGACTCATCGAATGAACTCCATACAAGTAGGAGTAGCGATGCCCAAACTTGGCCGAACTACAGTTCATCACGTAGGAGTTGCCTTAATTCGAGATTGGATCAATACGATGAAGCCATAAAAAATAGCCTCCTAATAAAAGGAGGCTATTTTACGGGTTAACCTATCATTTTTTTATCGATATAGTCTGAATTCATAAGCCCAAGTGCACCCATATATTTTAGGTTAAAGCTAAGGACATCTCCTACCTTGTAGTTTTTAGGATTTTCACCAAGATTAATGATAATCATGTCGGAGCTTGCTCCCAAGATCTCCACACTCTCGTCGTTTGCGATCAGATACTTTGAATCCACATCCAGAACTCCTACATCTATTATTGCTCTAAATGAACTCTTGCCAAGTAAACGATCATCTATTTCTTTGATTTCTCCCTGAGGTGTAGGCGCTAAGACTCCACTGGGTACAAGCGGCTTTTCATGCATTTCGATAATTTCGGCATGTAATTCAAATACATCTCCGTGCATGCCTGCAATCACTTTTTCTTCGACAAGATCCATTCCAAAATACAGGGTCTCACCGATTCTAAAGTGATTTATTCCTATTGGTAGTAGATGGTTGCGCATCAATGGAATTGTAACCGACGTGCCAGCAGAGATCCAAGGGATTTTCTGATTGAACTTCAATTCAATGATCTGTTTGTAAAGACAAAGTAAGATCAACTTATCAGGAGATGGCATTATCCCATTGAGACAATTGAGATTGGTACCTAATCCGATGATTTGGATATTAGGGAGTTCAAAAACACGCGCATAAAAATCCAGTAACTCATCTCCCATCACTCCTTCTCGGAGATCCCCAGTCTCAACCATGATGATGATTTTATGATTTTTTTCCTGGAGTACGGCCTCTTCACTGATCCACTCTATGGTTTTCAGTTCACTGTTTAAACTTACATCAGCAAACTGAACCAGTTTTTTGATGTTTTGCTTTGCTACAGGCTTAATATATATCGTCTGTATATCTGGGCTAATTGATTTGACCATTGCCAGATTACTAATTCTACTGTCGTGAATTTCAGTCACTCCGAGGTTGACCAACTCCGTGAGAAAAAGTTTGTTGCCACAAAAGACCTTAGAAACTACTCCCCAAGAGACGTCTTTTTCGTCGAACATTCGCTTCAAAAAAGTGTAATTCTCTTTTAATTTTTTAGTATCTAGTGTTAGATATGCCATTTTAGTTGTTTAATCTCATTTCGAGATATTTATTAGTAAATCCCAATCTTTCGTAAAGCTTCTTTGCAGGATTATGTGCCTCCACATGTAATGCAATAGCTCCATTAGCCATTTTTATAGCCAGGCCCATAATTTTGCCACCGATACCCTTTCCCCTGTGCTGATCATCGACTGCAATGTAAACCAATATGTTCTCAGGGATATATTTGGACATTCCGGTTTTGTTCATAATCAATACGCCAACTAATTTTTCTGCTTCTTTTGCCATCACAACAAAGCCACCTGCGTGCATATTTTGATCCAATGCATAATCTAAGCAATTCATAATATCTGCTTTTGGGTCTCCATAAGAACCTAGATGCTCAAACAAAAAATCAGCAATCTTCGATTTTTGAAGAAACGTGGCATTATCAACAGCAGAAAGTGTTTCTAATTTAATCATAACGTTTTTCGGATTGTATTGTGTTTTTATTTACAAAAATCACTGAGACAAAAGTTAACAGTGAGAGTAAAAGCCCAAATAAATTTGCATCTAATCCAAAAGGCAACAGAACTTCAAAAAGTGAAAGTCCTGCTGTAAGAGAACCACCGGCGATCATTGCAGCTACAGCAGCCTTCGAATTTCGTTGATTGAAAAACAATCCGGCAATCACCGGGACCAGAAGATCAGAAACCATAAATGCATAAGAATATAACATCAAACTGAGAACTTCCGTCATCTGCCATGCGATTATAATCGCTACAACACCAATTCCTAGTGTCAAAAGCTGGCTAATTCTCATCTCCTGTTTCAGTGATTTACCTCTGAAGAAATTACCCAAAAGATCAGTAGTTAGATTGCCTGAAGCCGCCATCAAACAGGAATCGGCTGTAGAGAGCACTGCAGAGAAATAAGCTGACATCATCAATCCCAATATCCCAGCAGGCAAGATTTGGCTAAGCAAAACCGGTAATCCCATTTCTGGATCCATCGCAGTCGTAAATCCTTCCAGAGCTCCTTGTTCTACTGCCACTCTGGACAATAAGCCTAGCGAAACACCTAACATTGCCATAATTGGCCACTCGAACAGGCCAGCAATAAACCATGCTTTCTTAGCCGACTGCACATCTCGCGATGCAAAAATTCGCTGGTAGAGTGTCATTCCTACAAACCAAATTGGAATGATAGTAATTCCCCAATTTGTAAAATCTTGCCAAGTAAGGTTAGTAAAGCTGAAGAACTCCGGTGGGAGTGTAGAATAAATCCCATCCCAGCCACCGACATAATTATAAGAAATCGGTATTCCAATGAACATTAATCCAGCCATCAATATAATCCATTGAATAGTGTCTGTATATATTACAGCTTTCAGACCACCCATTACCGTATAGATTACGGCTATTGCTCCCATTATCATCAGGGCTACATGTAAATCCAATTCTTTAAAAGTCCCCGACGCTAATTTCGCTCCTGCCAAAAGTTGGGAAGAGGCAAATCCCAAGTAGCCTAAAAAGCAGATTAAAGCCGCCACTTTAGCCGCGAAGCCATTGAATAAATGTCCTATGATCTGTGGGAATGTGAAAAATTTGGCAAATGCTGGATCCGACTTTACTCTAGGAATCAAAATAACGGCAGCTAACCAAGCGCCCAATAATCCCGTAAAAAGCATCCAGGAACCTGATAAGCCCATCACAAATCCGAGTCCTCCCAAACCAATTGAAAATCCTCCCCCCACATCTGTTGCCACTACCGAAAGACCGATATGCCAACTTCCTATCGACCTACCCCCAACATAATAATCCTCTTGATCAGTATTTTTTTGCATGAAAAAATAGCCCACCCCTAACATGGCCATCATATAAACTACGAAGATCACCAGATCTATTAAATGCATTACTCAGTTGTATTTATAATAAAATTATTCGAAAAAAAGTACCTGCAAGGTACTAAAGACAGTCTTAAATATAAAACTGAGCTGAAATTTGATTAAAATATCACCTTAAAAATCAATTGGTTCTGATGATAGTACAAAAAAAAGACCGAAGTACTTCGGTCTTTTTTGAAAAGGATTTTAATTTTTTATACGTTATCACTACTCACCGCAGCTACAAAATATTCTCGATTCATTCTGGCAATATTTGTTAAACTGATTGATTTAGGACATTCTGCAGCGCAAGCACCAGTATTGGTACAAGCACCAAAACCTTCGGCATCCATCTGAGCAACCATTTTCTCTGCACGTGTCTTTCGCTCTACTCTTCCCTGCGGCAATAGTGCCAACTGAGAGATTTTTGCGGAAGTAAAGAGCATTGCAGAAGCATTTTTACAAGCTGCTACACAAGCACCACAACCAATACAAGTTGCAGCATCAAATGCCTCATCTGCAATTCTTTTTGGAATTGGGATCTCATTTGCATCTGGTACTCCTCCTGTATTTACTGAAACATATCCACCGGATTGAATAATTCGATCAAAAGCAGAACGGTTCACCACTAAATCCTTTACTACTGGAAAAGCTTTCGCTCTCCAAGGTTCGATAGTGATTGACTGCCCATCGGAAAAAGAACGCATGTGGAGTTGGCAAGTCGTAGTCTGAAGTGGCCCGTGGGGTCTGCCATTAATATACAGTGAGCAACTTCCGCAGATTCCTTCACGACAATCGTGGTCAAAGTGAACCGGGTCTTGCCCCTTTTCGGTAAGCTCTTCATTTAGTATATCTAACATTTCCAAGAAGGACATATCAGCCGATATACCAGCTATGGGATAGGCGACAAATCTCCCCTTGTCAGAGTTGTTTTTTTGTCTCCATATTTTTAAATTAAGTTTCATTTAGGTATGAATTAATGTCGTATGATTATTTATAAGATCGTTGAGTCAACTTCACATTTTCAAATTCTAGCGGCTCTTTTACCAACTCTTCTTCTTGACCTTCTCCCATGTATTTCCAAGCAGCAACATAAGCGTAGTTTTCATCATCCCGTAAAGCTTCTCCTTCTGAAGTCTGATACTCTTCTCTGAAATGTCCACCACAAGATTCGTTTCTGCTCAACGCATCATCGATCATCAATTCTCCCAATTCAATGAAATCGGCTACTCGGTTAGCTTTTTCCAACGACTGATTCAATTCTTCATTCGTACCCAACACTTTCGCATCAGACCAAAACTCTTTTTTCAAAGCCTTAATATCAGCTTTTGCTTTTTTCAAACCTTCCTCTGTTCGAGCCATTCCGCATTCGTTCCACATAATCTTCCCTAAGCGCCGGTGAAAATGATCAACAGTCTTTGTACCGTTTATTTGGAGCAATTTATCAATTCCAGCTTTAACTTTTTCGAGTGATTCTGCAAAAGCAGGATGAGTATCATCTACTTTCTTTGGTGGCGTTTGTGCCAAGTAATCTCCGATTGTATATGGAGCGACAAAGTACCCATCAGCCAAACCTTGCATCAAAGCTGAAGCTCCTAATCTGTTTGCGCCATGATCTGAAAAATTTGCCTCTCCCAATGCATAAAGGCCCGGAATATTCGTCATCAAATTATAATCTACCCAAAGCCCACCCATAGTATAATGAACTGCTGGATAGATCATCATCGGACTTTTGTAAGGATTTTCCCCGGTGATTTGCTGGTACATGTCAAACAAATTACCATATCTGGCTTTTATGGCACTTTCTGAATCCCTATCGATTGCATCTCGAAAATCCAAGAAAACTGCTTCTCCG
>JBDNIP010000118.1:0-10115 GCA_041688245.1 Algoriphagus sp. | reverse complement strand
TTGATCCTTGATGGGTTAAATCCCAATTGAAAATAGTATTGGTCATCAAATCGCTTCTCCGAAGCTCTTCTGCTATTTCTGATCTTTTCTACAGTCACACCGCTTCTCTGAAGCTGGGAAAAATTGATTTTTCAGTATGTACATTCGCAATGATGCCAATAGCCTTATTTTATTCGCTTTTTGGGACCGAAAACGCCTGCCTGCCGGCAGGCAGGGAATACCGAAACGCCCAATTATGGAATGTGCGCCAATTATATTCTTGCCTCCTCTAATGACCGGCAAAGTAGCGAATAATCAAAAAAAACAGTGAAGAATTTGGACTTTTCAGCAGTGAATATATGAAAATTCAAATCTCGTGCCGTTGGAAAAATCGATGCCAGTGGACAAAAAAGAAAAGCTCGCTGCGGCTCGGCGCCGCAGCGAGAGAAATAAGCTAAGGAAAACACTAATAATTCAAAAAGCCTGAAGAAGAAATCAAATCCATTATAAAATCACTTTTAGGTACTTTGTGAAATCTCTGTGGCCTCTAACTTTGGCAGAAAGATTCGCAGTTAAATACATTTGTGAAGCTTATTTAATCCCAAATAAATCCCCTGCATTCCAAGTCGGTCTTTTTGGAGTTTGAGCAATGGAATAGCTGATCAGAAAATTCAAGTGCACATAGGTTTTGGCTGCGGCAAAATCGAAAATTCCATCCATCCCATCGGCTGATTGGTGGTAATACTTGGCTCGCCATGATTTGATAAAAGCATCCATATCAAATCCTTGGATATTGCTTTTAGTACCGTACTTGATATGCAAGGCTGGGATTCCATTGACTACGAAACTGTACTGGTCGCTACGCACAAATCGGTTTTGCTCTGGCTCGGGATCAGTCTCTACCTCCAAACCGAGGTAATCTGCTGCAAATTTCACATTCCCCATAACGCTCGAATGCTCCGCTCCCAAAGGAACGATGGAAAGCAAAGGTGCAATCACTGTCGGCATATCCGTATTTACATTGGCCACGATGGATGATTTTGGCACTGTCGGATAGGAGGCAAAATAGGAAGAACCGATTAAGCCCATTTCTTCTGCCGTCACCATCACGATCAGAATAGAGCGCTTTGGTTTTGCATTACCTTTGGCATAGATTCTGGCAATTTCCAGCAGTGCAGCGACTCCCGAAGCATTGTCATGTGCGCCATTGTAAATGGAATCTCCATCGACTGCTCGACCGATTCCCACATGATCGAGATGAGCAGAATGCACCACATATTCGTTTTTCAATTTCGGATCTGTACCCGGAATCAAACCGATCACGTTTTCACTTTCAAACTCCGTAAAGCTATTTGAATAGCTTGCTGCAAGGGAAAAAGGAAATTCAAATGAGGAATTCTTTCGGGATTTGATTGCATTTGAGACTTCATCCAGACTTTTTCCGGAATTCAAAAAGAGCCGATTAATCAACGCGCTGTTGGCTGTCAAAGCGAAATCCAAATTCCCATTAAAACCTCTTCCAAAGGCGATGGTTTTTTCTGGATTCAAAGCCACATTCGATTGAATAACCGGATTGGAATTCTGGAATGAATTTATCGGATAGGCCAAAATGGCTCCGATAGCTCCTTTTTCCGCGGCAATATTCAATTTATTACCCGGACTGGTGAAATGAGAAATCAAGGTGGAGGCAGGAATTCCGTCAGGTACCCCGGTTAGGAACACAACCACTTTTCCTTTGACATCAATCCCTTCATAATCCGAGTAAAAGCCTGGGATATCCACTCCATAACCCACGAAAACCAACTTCCCCTCTCCTGAAGCATTTTGAGACAAAGGGTTGGCGTAGGGTAGAAAATCGATTCCAAAACTTAATGAATCTACATTTCCCTCAGCATCGGATAAGAATACTTTAGCGGTTTTGTTATCAACTTTGGTGTTTCGCAAAATCAACTTTTGAGTGTATTGCCCAGGATCACCTGCTGGCTGAACGCCCATTTTTTTGAACTCGTTTACCACATAGTCCACTGCCAGTTGATAGCCTTCTGTCCCGGGTTTTCTGCCTAGAAGTTTGTCATCTGCGAGATAGGCGATGTGATTTCGAATCGTCATTGTATCGATTTGATTCATGGCTCGCTTCACCGAGGCCGATATTTCTATTTTTTGAGCAAAGGATCCGAAAGAGATTGCCCAAAAAAGGATAAAGAGCTGTTTTTTCATAAAGTGATTGGGATTACGCTCTGAAATCTACAGGTTATTTGAATATAAAATATGCCTTGGATGCAGGTTAATGAATATGGCGTACCTACGGCACGCTCTCTTATTTAAATTGCTTTATTCTTTCTACCCATATTCTATCCCTAAGGGACAGGCAGAAAACAACATTTTGTATTCGTGATGTCCATTTTATTGTAATGTGATAAGGGCTATAAATAGCTTTGTGTTCTAGGCTTTGTGGCAATAAAATAAAACCCATTGTCCGATGGGAACAATATATGGGCAGCAGAAAAAAAATGTGCTCTTAGGTACACTATCCAATTTGTGTGGTATTCATCTTATACTGATAGATTTCCCTTTTTTTAAAAAGGTATCGCTCTTCTGAAGCTGGCAAAATCCTTTGAGTTTTAGTGGCACTAACTCATTGAATAATCCACCTCTTAAAAAATCATAAATTTGCCCTGCACATCAGGCTTTACCGCTTGGAAGATTTAAGATTGCTGATTGTAGCAAAAAACTCTATTTTAGAGCTCGAATACTAATCCAAAAAGATTCATTCCATGCATCAGGAAAAAATAGCAGCAGTAATTCAGGAAATGAAAAAAGTAATTGTTGGCCAGGATAAAATGGTTAACAGACTCTTGATAGGACTTTTCACCAACGGTCACATCCTTTTGGAGGGTGTTCCCGGACTGGCAAAAACCCTTACCGTAAATACCTTGGCAAAGGTACTTCACCTAGACTTTAACCGAATCCAATTTACTCCTGATTTACTTCCATCGGATTTGATTGGAACGATGATATACAATCAGCAGAATGGAAGTTTCGAAGTCAAGAAAGGACCAATTTTTTCAAATTTGGTCTTGGCAGATGAAGTCAATCGATCTCCTGCCAAAGTTCAATCTGCGCTTTTGGAAGCAATGCAAGAAAAGCAAGTAACCATCGGGGATACGACTTTTATGCTTGATCGACCATTTTTAGTATTGGCAACTCAAAACCCTGTGGATCAAGAGGGAACATATACACTTCCTGAAGCTCAGGTAGATAGATTTATGATGAAAGTACACATCGACTATCCAAGCAAAGCAGATGAAATGGAAGTGATGCGTCGAATGGCAAATATGACTTTCAGCACCGAAGTCAATCCGATACTTAGCAAGCAAGATGTATTTGATATCAGAAATGATATCAATGCCGTGAAAATGGCAGAGCCACTAGAGCATTACATCATTGAGTTGGTATTTGCCACTCGATTCCCGGTACAATACGGTTTGAAAGATGAAGCAAAGTATATTCAGTTTGGCGTATCGCCACGAGCCAGCATTAATTTGAATCTGGCTTCAAAAGCGGTAGCCTATATGGATGGGCGGGATTATGTACTACCTGAAGACATTAAAGAAATCGCTGAGGATGTATTGAATCATCGAATCATTTTGAATTACGAGGCAGAAGCAGATGGAATTAATACCCGAAACCTTGTAAAAATCCTTTTGGAAAAAGTGCCCATAAATAAGTCCGTAACATTGAAGTAACATTAAAACAAGGTTTAAAGGGCTGCTACCGAAGCAGCCCTTTTTTTATGCCTTTTTTATTAATTCAATATTAAATACTGTCCGGAATATTAAAAAAAGGATAATTCGGATAATTCTTTCGGGGGTATTAATTGATCCAGATTTGTGTCATCAAAAAATGCAAAACCACTAGTTCAATTACTATCCAAATGAAAAAGATCAATTCCATTTTAATGATTTTCGCAGCTTCCCTTATTGGGTTCACAAGTTGTATTGAAGGAAATGAAAAGCCTGATGTGGTTAATGATACAGGTACAGGAACAAGTGTTGCTGTAAATTCCAATATTACTTCAAACACTACTTGGACAACAGGTAATACCTATATCTTATCAGGTAGAATTTCTGTTACTGCAGGGAATACGCTGACTATCCAGCCCGGTGTAATTGTCAAAGGTGAAGTTGGAACTGGTTCCAACGCTACGGCATTAGTTATCGCAAGAGGAGCCAAAATCGATGCGCAAGGAACTGCATCATCTCCAATTATTTTCACCTCGGTAGCTGATGAGATCACGCCTGGACAGATCATCTCTCCAAACTTGGAGCCTAACCTTTCCGGTCTTTGGGGTGGAGTGATCATTCTAGGAAAAGCTAAAGGATCTTTTGCGGGAGATGTTACTGAAATTCAAATTGAAGGTATCCCACCGTCAGACACGAATGGACTTTACGGAGGTACAGACAATACAGACAATTCTGGTGTAATAAAATACATTTCAATTCGCCACGGAGGTGCAAACATTGGTGAAGGAAACGAAATCAATGGTCTTACTCTAGGAGGAGTTGGTTCAGGTACAGTAATCGAAAATGTAGAAATAATCGGTAATCAAGATGATGGAATCGAATGGTTTGGTGGAGCTGTCAATGTTAAGAATGCACTCGTATGGAATGCGGGTGATGACGGAATTGATACTGATCAAGGATGGTCAGGAACGTTGGACAATTTCATTGTGATCACAGGCGCTGAAACTGATCACGCGCTGGAAATTGACGGACCAGAAGGATCTGCCATTGCTGCCCACACTATTAAAAACGGAACCATAAAAGGAAACAATGTTTCTGAACTTGGAGATTTTAGAGATGGAGCTAGAGGAACATTTGAAAACATCTACTTCTTCGGCTTCGCTGATCCAGCGACTACCAACGGAAGAGGCGATTTATCCCTGAGCGGCGATAAGACATTAGCCAGCTTTGCAAGTGGCACTTTAAAATTCATCAAACTTGAAGCAACACTGGCTAACGGAGTTGCCTTAGCTACAGTCTTTAAAAATGGAACATCAGCTTCAGCCACTTTAGTAATCGCAGGAGCTAATACAGTCGGAGCAAATAAAGCAGTATTCGCCAATTGGACTTGGGCTGCAGCTGCAGGTCAATTGTCTGATATCAAATAACAAACCCATTTAAGAGCGGGAGGATCTTGCAAGGAATCTTCCCGCTCTTTTATCAAAAATCAAAGCACACTATTAATTGCTGTATGAAAAATAAATCTAGCTCAGCGTTCTTGAGAAAAACATTAATTCTAATTCTAGTTGTGGTTTCTCAGCTTATTGCAGGTTTTGCCTTTGCTCAAAAAGGGATTCTGAGAGGCGTCATTTTCGAGGAGGGTTCAGGAGAGCCGCTATACGGAGTTTCAGTTCTCGTGAAAGAAACTTCTACTGGTGCCATTACTGACTTCGATGGAAAATTCGAGATTCAGGTAGAACCGGGATTCTACACCCTTCAAATCTCTTACATTTCCTATGCTACTGTAAATGTTACAGCTGTAGAAATAAAAGCTGGAGGAACAACCGTAATCAATGATATCCTGATGGCTGAAGAGGCTTCAGAATTAGAGACGGTTACTATTGCCGCATCAGCTATAAGAACTACGGAATCTGCTTTGATGTCGGTAAAAAGAAATGCTGCAAACTTAATGGATGGTATTTCCGCAAGTGCATTTAAGAAAATCGGAGACGGTGATGCCGCCTCTGCGATCAAAAGAGTAACTGGAGTATCTGTAGAAGGTGGAAAATACATTTACGTGAGAGGATTAGGAGATCGTTACACCAAAACCGTTTTGAATGGTGTTGATATTCCCGGTCTAGATCCCGATCGGAATACGATCCAAATGGATATCTTTCCGACTAATGTGATTGATAATATTATTGTTTCCAAATCATTTACAGCAGAACTACCGGCAGACTTTACCGGTGGAGTAGTAGACATCGAGACAAAAGATTTCCCTGAGGAAAGAGTAAGAAGTTTCAGTATTTCAGGTGGATTAAACCCATCTATGCACTTTAATTCTAATTATTTAAGCTATGACGGGAGCAAAACTGATTGGCTAGGATTTGACAATGGTGCAAGAGCTATTCCAACAGATGGAAGAACAAATATCCCACAATATGGAGATGCTGTAGGAAATCCGAATGGACCAAAAGGACTTGAATACCAAGATATCCTTGGTGGATTCAATAAAACATTAGCTGGGTTCAGATCTAATAGTTTGATGGATATAGGATTAAGCTTCTCATTGGGAGATCAAATTGCTAGATCCCGTGCTACTTGGGGCTATAACTTTGCATTCACTTATAAGAATGAAACGGAATTTTTTCAAGATGCAGAATTTAATCTTTTTGCAAAGCCTAGAGAAGCCGATCAGACAGAACTTGAAGCGCTTGAGCGTCAAAAAGGTGACTTTGGCGTAAATAATGTTCTCGCGGGTGGACTAGCAGGAATCGCTTTGAAGACAGCTAATTCTAAATATAAATTGAATTTGATGCATCTTCAAAATGGAGAATCTAAAGCAGGTGAATTCGATTTTGTGAATACTAACCTGGGCGCAAACTTTGAAGCAAAGCAATATAATCTAGAGTATAGCCAAAGAGGATTGACTAGTATTTTATTGGCAGGATCACATTTTATTAATGGAGGAAATTGGCAGATTGATTGGAAATTAGCTCCAACTCGCTCTACTATTCAGGATCCGGATATTCGGTTCACAAGATTTAGATTGCCTACCAATACTATTTCAACGGAGGTTGGACTGCCGGCCAGAATATGGAGAAATTTAGAGGAAAATAGTGTAGTGGGTAAGTTGGATTTGACTAAGAAAATTTCACTTTTCTCGCGTGATGCAAAGTTGAGATTTGGAACAAATTATGTCTTCAAAAATCGAGATTTCAACATTCAGAGCTTCCAGTTCGCGACAGGAAACACCCTTTTCACAGGTGATCCGAATGAGATCCTGCAGGATCAAAATCTGTTCTTAGCTGAAAACAGAAATGGTGTACGATACAATGCGGATTTTATTCCAATCAACCCTAATGAGTATAAGTCTATTTTAACGAATATAGCTGGGTATTCATCCGTGGAAATGAGTCTTGCCGAGAATCTAAAAGTGATTGCAGGCCTGCGGGTGGAGCAGTATAATCAGTTTTATACTGGCACCAACCAAACTGGATCGATCAATTTTGATTTGGTAGAGATGCTAGATGATTTGGACTTCTTTCCAACAGTTAATTTGATCTACAACTTAAAAGAGAATCAAAACCTGCGGGTTTCAGCTACAAGAACGATCGCTAGACCTTCTTTCAAGGAGCTTTCTTATGCAGAAATTTTGGATCCGATTACAGGCAGAACATTTATTGGAGGCTTATATCCTGAGACTACCAATGGTGGTTCAGAGGTTCTTTGGGATGGAAATTTAGTCTCAACTAGAGTAAATAACTTTGACATCCGTTGGGAGATGTTCCAAGAAAGAGGTCAGATGTTCTCTGTAAGTGCATTTTATAAGACGTTCGATAAGCCAATTGAAATGGTGCAGTTCCTATCAGATCCAGGAACTTTTCAACCAAGAAATGTTGGAAACGGAAGCGTAGTTGGTTTAGAGTTTGAATTCAGAAAATCACTGAAATTCATTTCGTCTACCTTGGAGAATTTCAATTGGAATACCAACTTGACAGTCACTCAATCTCAGATCAAAATGTCTGAGTCCGAATTTAGATCAAGATCACTTACTGCCAAAGAAGGCCAAGAAGTGAAAGATACCCGAGTGATGGCGGGACAAGCTCCTTACATTATTAATACTGGGCTTTCTTATCAGAGTTTTGTCACAGGCTGGGAAGCTGGCGTATACTATAATGTCCAAGGATCAACCTTGAATTATGTAGGATTTGGTAACCGTACAGACACGTTTACAGTACCTTTCCATAGCTTAAACCTAAATGTAAATAAGACATTTGGTGCTGATGAGCGAATTCAGGCAGGATTTGGAATTCAGAATATTCTGAATGATAAGAGAGAACAAGTATTCAGAGCATATGAAGCACAAGATCAATTGTTCACTAGCTTGTCTCCTGGCACCAAATTGACTTTTAGAGTAGGTTTCTCATTCTAATGATTACTGAAATCATATTGAAAAGGCTCCAAATGGAGCCTTTTTTTATGTCAATCGTTTAATGATATCTGCTTGATCTGGATAATCAAGAAGCAACTCATCTCCGGAGAGTAACTCAAAATCTTTGAAATCAAAACCTGGAGCTACCGCGCAAGAAACCAAGGCGTAGCCATCTGATTCATCTACTGTACTTCCAAAAATTGTATCGGCTTTCACTAATCCAAATGGCTGACAGTCGTCTTGGGATGTAACATTTCCAAGTTGAAGCCTATCATATCCATGTTCATTAAGTAGGTGCACGGTAAGTGAATTTCCTTCATGGAAAAACCATAATTCGTCGCTTTTAATCCGATGAAAGCGGCTGACGCTATCGGAAGTGAGGAGAAAAAATATGGAGGTTAATAGATTCCTTTCTCCAGAAGGAGTTTCTATAGCCTCTCCCGCGCGGTAGCTTTCTTTGTAAAAACCACCTTCTGGATGAGGTAAAAGCTGTAGGTGTTCCACCAAGAACTTGGTACGTTCAGTTGAATTCATCTCTTACTTTTGATAAGTTTTTGCGAGAATGGTTACGATCCGTTCTGCCGTTTTTCCATCCCACATGGGGATTCCTTGGTATTGCTTCCAATCTCCGATCATGATTTTTTCAAGATAGGGTTTCAGTTTTTTTGGATCTGTACCTACCAATTCGTTTGTGCCCAGATGAATGGTTTCTGCACGCTCCGTATTATCCCGGAGTGTAATGCAGGGAATATTCATTACTGAAGCTTCTTCGGTGATTCCACCTGAATCAGTAATTACACCTTTTGCATTTTTCACTAAATAGTTGAATTCCAAATATCCCAATGGTTCACACATCAAGAGATTTGGAGCATTTATGCCAAGGCTTTCCAAGTTTTTGGCTGTTCTCGGATGAACAGGGAAAATAATAGGGAGTCCCTTAGTTCCCTCCAGGATTGCATCGATCATAGCTTTGAGCTTGTGTTCTTGATCCACATTGGCAGGTCTGTGCATAGTCATCACAAAGTAGTTTCCTGTTTGGAGTCCTTCGAAAATGGCACCTTCAGGTTTTTGAAATCGATTCATCTGCGCCATTAAGGTATCGATCATGGTATTTCCGACGTAGTGGATTTTCTCCTCGGCAACACCAATTTTTCTAAGATTTTCATTGGCAATTTCTGAGGTGGTGAAAAAATGATCTGTGATGCTATCCGTCACCATTCGATTGATCTCCTCAGGCATGGTTAGATCTCCCGACCGAATTCCGCCTTCGACATGCGCCACATCGATCTGAAGTTTTTTGGCAGCAATGGAGCAGGCCAGCGTACTGGTGACATCTCCCACTACCAGAACAATATCGGGGAGATTTTCAAGAAGTTCTTTTTCAAAAGCGACCATGATGGCAGCGGTTTGTTCTGCCTGGGTACCGCCTCCGCCGCCAAGGTTTGCATCTGGTTCGGGGATATTGAGCTGCTCAAAGAAGTCTCCTGACATCTTTTTATCATAATGCTGACCGGTATGGACAAGTCTAAATTGAAGACTTTCTCCATCCTTTTGTTGCTTCTGAATGGCATGAATGATTGGTGCGATTTTCATAAAATTCGGTCGTGCACCTGCGACAATGGTAAACTTAGGCATGGGAATAAATGGATTGATCCTAAAAGTAATAAATTCTATCTAAGTGGATAACTATATTACACCCATTTGTTAATCCTACTTATGTACGTATTTAGCACTTTTATCTATTGTAGCGATCGTAGTAGATGCAAAACGAATCAATGTATCAATGATTGGACCTTTTTCAGTTTGAGACCTTGCGGTCAATTATGATACGTAATCCAGACCCTAACTGCGATTTTAATTTACCAAGGATTGATGGCATAAGTTTCTTTCCAATTTTCAGTTTTTGGGTCAGTGAAATTGAGCTTTTCGCTATTAGTTCTATTACTGCGCGGTAGAGACCCATTTTATTTCTTTTACTT
>JBDNIP010000014.1:0-6403 GCA_041688245.1 Algoriphagus sp. | reverse complement strand
AGGTATCAGTAAAAAAAGGGCAATCATCGAAAATGTATTCGAGATGATAAAAAGACTAAGGATGATACGTGATAAAATCAGAATAAAAGGCTTCGATAAAAGACATCTGGTCATGAGGATTGCAACAGGAATACACAACCTACGAATCAGGTATAAAACAGCTATCTAAAAAAATTCGTGATAATGTTTAATCTAAATTTCCTTTTTTAGGCTAAAAAACGAAATTCTTCCATAATTTAGTTACTTTCGTCGTGTACCCCGATGTATATTATTTTTTCAAAATTGTTTTAAAAAAAAATATGCTTTTAGTTTAAAAAATTTTTACCTGAAATACCTTAATTTAAGCTACAAACAAGCCAACTAATGTTATTTCTATTTGCAGCAATCACTGCTTATTCAGTGAGTTTTTTAATACTACCGGTATTAATTGCCATCCTACGAAAGATGAATATTGGAGACCTTCCAGGTGGTCGCAAAATTCATAAAAAATTCATTCCCTCCATGGGAGGAATTGGGTTTGTTCTGGCTGCATTTCTGGCGATAGCGATCTGGGGCTGGCAATTTCCACTCCCTGATATTCGCTATCTGATCGGTGCCATTAGTCTAATGTTCCTTGTAGGTCTTCGCGATGATATGGTTGAGCTGAAAGCTACTAATAAGCTTCTTGGTCAATTAGTAGCAGTAATATTGGTAGTGGTGCTTTCTGATATCCGAATCAAAGATCTCAATGGCTTTCTGGGAGTAGGAGAGTTGGACCTGTTTCTGAGCTATGGATTCTCCGCTTTTGTGCTGCTCGCTTTGACCAATAGCTTTAATTTAATTGATGGGCTAGATGGCCTTGCAGGCGCCTCAGCTTCTTTAGTTTTGGCAGTATTGGGTTTTTGGTTTTATACGCAAGGCCTTGAAAGCTATGCCTTGATTGCACTCACATTCTTGGGAGGAGTTCTGGCATTTTTATTTTTCAATTGGTATCCGGCAAAAATCTTTATGGGTGATACCGGGTCGCTTACACTCGGATTTGTACTTGGAGCCTTGATTATTGCCTTTATGGAAAATAATGCAGCACTACCTGAGGGTGCGGCATGGAAGTTTGAACCAGTCTTTTCGGCAGGAATCGCATTGATGATATTCCCGCTATATGATATGGCTAGGGTTTTTGCCAGAAGGATACGAAGAGGGAAAGATCCAATGACTCCTGACAAAAGTCATGTACATCATTTTATGATGCGAATGGGGCTTAATCACAGTCAAGTAACTTTGATTCTGCTAGCCGTTCAAGTTTTCTTTATTGCACTGGTATTTTCGTTACAAAGTTTCTCTGACCATTTGGTACTACCACTGATTTCTTTTGCAGCACTTTTGTTAGGTTTAAGACTGGATCAAGTCACAGTTAAATATGTCAAAAAGAAAGTGGCTAAGGAGCCTAGAATCTTACAGACTACAGATTTATCTGATAATCAAAGCAAGAAAATTAAACTGGACAAAAAGTCCTTTGAAAAGGCAGAAATAAATTTGAATTAATCAACTGCGTTTGACAATCTTTTTTAGGCCCCTAATTGGGCTTTTTTGTTTTGCAACAAAAAAATGGTTTGATTTTTAGTAAAATTTGTCAGTCTTGTACCGCCAACTAAATTCATTAAGTGGATCACTCCCTTCCTCTATCTTTTCCAGTATTCAATGGGGACGAGAAAATTTATTCTATGCGAGCTATTAGTTCTGGAGACGCGGCTAGTTTTAGTGGGTTTATTACCGAATTTGAGCAAAAATTATCAAAACGAGTAAAGACCTATGAAGTGGTTGCTTCAAACTCGGGCACATCAGTACTTCATTTGGCAATGATAATTATAGGTGTAGAACCTGGAGACGAAGTTATTTGTCAGTCCTTCACTTTTTGCGCTTCTGCTAATCCAATAGTCTACTTGGGGGCAACTCCAATTTTTGTCGATAGCGAAAATGAAACTTGGAATATGTGTCCTGATCTATTAGAGGATACTATTCTAAGTAGAATTTCGGAAGGGAAAAAGCCAAAGGCTATTGTCCTAGTTCATTTATTTGGCATGCCTGCCAAACTGAAAGAACTAATTGAAATAGCAACTAAATATCAAATAAATATAATTGAAGATGCCGCTGAGGCTGTCGGAAGTTTGTATGATGGCAAGAGTTTTGGAACATTCGGTATGGCTGGAATTTATTCATTTAACGGGAATAAAATTACCATTACTGGTGGGGGTGGAGCTTTAGTTAGTGCCAACACGCTGATAATCCAACGGGCAAGACATTTGTCCACACAAGCCAAAGAGGATTTACCATATTACCAGCATCTGGAAATCGGCTTCAATTATAAAATGAATAACTTGGCTGCTTCAATTGGTCTAGCTCAGCTAGAACAACTGGATGAGTTTATTTCAAAAATACGTCAAATAAATGCTAATTATAAAGAACTTTTAAGTCCTTTTGAAGGCCTAACTTTTCGGGAAGATTCGGAATCTACAAAAGCAAACTTTTGGCTTACAGGAGTGCTAATTGTTGAAAAAATCACTGGTATTTCAAATGAACGTCTGCGAATAAACTTAATGAAAAAAGGAGTTGAGACTAGATTTCTGTGGAGGCCATTACACATGCAACCTATTTTTAAAGAAATCCCTTACTACGGAGGGAATAACGCCGAAAAGATGTTTAAAAAAGGACTTTGCCTTCCTAGTTCTGCTAACCTGATATTTGCTGACCAACAAAAAATTGCAGCGGTGTTCGTTGAAGAATTAATTAAAACTTTTTAACAGGTGTTTTACAGGAACTGGGTCAAAAGAGGGTTAGACTTGGTTATTTCGCTAGCAATGTTCTTTTTGTTATTACCAGTATTTCTTATGCTTTTCTTTTCGTTGGCTATACCTCACAGAGGAAATCCATTTTTTTTACAAAAAAGACCAGGTAAAAATCATAAGATATTTTACATTTTCAAGTTTAGAACTATGGTACAAGTTTAGAACTATGGTAGATACGAAGAATACCGCTGGTCATCTTCTTTGTGGTGCAGATCGATTGTCAAAATTTGGTAAATTAGTTAAAAACAGCTCCCTAGATGAAATACCGAAATTAATTAACGTAGTCAAAGGTGATATGAGTTTAGTAGGTCCAAGGACTTTGCTGGAGGAGTATATGGACTTGTATGATCAAGAGCAATTAAGAAGACGCGATGTGAGACCGGGAGTGACTGGCTGGGCGCAAATCAATGGACGAAATTCAATTTCTTGGGAAAAGAAATTTCCGCTTGATCTTTGGTATGTTGATCATCTCAACATCCTTATCAATTTTAGGATTTTAATTAGCACACTTTTCAATGTGTTGAGCGGTAAAGGCGTGTCTCAAAAAGGTCATGTAAGTACGTGACGATTTAAAGGGAAATCAATCGCTTAACACAAATATTTTTCTTGATATAAAAAGTACTATATTTGACACCATTGGCATTAAAGTTGCATTTTTAGTTTAATGTCAAGGGATTGAATAACTTGTTTTGAAATAGTAAGCATAATTTAATTTCTACTACTTGAAAAAATTTCTACTATGAATTTTTTATCTCGGCTCAAAATCCTTCCTAGATGGATAATAGCATCACTGGATTCTCTAATTATTTTTTATTGTGCATTGTTTGGTTATCTGGTAAGATTCAACTTTGAACCCGCACTGTTTGAGCAGACTGATGCTATTGTAGGAAGTTTTACTTTTACAGTTGGTGGATTATTGGTTATGCAAAATACCAGAAGTCACGAAGGGATTGTCCGGCACACGGGTCTTAGAGATGGTTCTAACATATTTAAAACAGTTGTCATCAATTTTATACTGTTCCTATTCCTGAATCTTTTTCATGGAAATTTTTTAAACGATCGCTTTCTTCTTCCAACCTCTGTTTTGATCATAGCGAGTTTATCTGCAATATTTATGTTGATTTTTTATAGGTTATTAGTAAAAGAAGTTTTTGTGTACTTGAGAAATGGCTTTCTTGTACGGAACCTAAAAAACGGAATTATATTTGGCGCAGGGGAGGCAGGAATTATTGCTCAAGAAGCAATTAAAAGAGATAGCAAAAGTGTTTTCAATACAATTGCGTTTATAGATGACGATCCTAAAAAAGAGGGAAAGAATATTGACGGAAAGCGGATTTTCAGAGGATTGAAAGACCTGGAAAATTTGGCGAAAGAATTTGGAGTCACTGAGTTGATAATCGCGGTTAGAGACTTGTCAGTGCAGCGGAAAAACGAAATAATTGACGAGTGTCTTCGCTTAAATATTTCCGTTTCAATAGTTCCTCCAGTAGACCAATGGATAAATGGTGGATTAAAAGCTGTTGCTATTCGGGAAGTTAAGATTGAAGATTTACTTAGCAGGGATCCAATTCTTTTGGAAAATCCTAGGATTCATGAAGATCTTCAGGGTCAGATTATCTTGGTAACTGGTGCAGCAGGGTCAATTGGTTCTGAGTTATGCAGACAGATCTCTCATTATGATCCTAAACTTTTGATACTTTTTGATATTGCTGAGTCTGCGCTGTATGATGTACAGCAAGAGTTTAAAGAGCATTATCCTCTTTGTACCATACAAGTTGTTTTGGGAGATGTCAGAAATAAGAAAAAAGTCCATGAAGTCTTCAAAACATATAAGCCTCAAGTAGTCTTTCATGCCGCAGCTTATAAGCATGTACCAATGATGGAAAACTATCCGGAAGAAGCTGTTCGCTGTAATGTTTTGGGCACCAAAATTTTGGCTGATTTTTCAGTCTTGTATAATGTGGACAAGTTTGTATTCGTATCAACCGATAAAGCTGTAAATCCTACTAATGTAATGGGTGCGAGCAAGCGGGCAGCAGAGATGTACGTGCAGGCTCTAAATGACTACTTAGACAAAAATCATACAAAGTACCACACTAAGTTTATAACAACCCGATTTGGAAATGTTTTGGGTTCCAATGGTTCCGTAATCCCTCTTTTCAAAAAACAGATTATCAACGGCGGTCCAATTACGGTGACTCATCCAGAAATCACGAGGTATTTCATGACTATTCCTGAAGCTTGTCAATTAATGTTGGAGGCAGGTATTATGGGTGAAGGTGGTGAGATCTACATCTTCGATATGGGTGAGCCGATTAAGATCTTAGACCTCGCTAAAAAAATGATACAACTTTCAGGTAAAAAAATAGATGAGGATATCAAAGTTGTTTTTACAGGATTGAGAGAAGGAGAGAAGTTATATGAGGAGCTATTGAACGATTTTGAAACTGTTAAAATTACTCACAATCCCAAAATTAAAATAGCTCAAGTACTTCCATCCTCCTATCATAAAATTGAGGGACAGATTGAATTATTCAAGGAACTAGTCCGGAAAAATTGTGACAATGAATTAGTTGGACACTTGAAATCAATTGTTCCTGAATTTATCTCTAATTCTTCAAGATTTGGAGTCCTCGATCGATTGAATTAATAGTACTAACAAAATAAAATAGTTTGTACGATAAGTACAATTGACTTATCATACGATTTTCTGTTTTAAGGATAAACACCTTACCATGAAAAAAGAATTTACCCTTCAGCTTAGTCCTGAAGAAGCTTACAATCCTGATGTTTTCAAAAAGGTTTTGCTCAGACAAGCAGGACTAGCCACTGATACAGCGGAAACTTTTGTCCGACAAACCCGACGTTCTATAGATGCTAGAGGTAGATCGATTAAAGTCAATATTCAGGCCGAACTCTTCATCCGAGAAAACCCCAAATCCCTATTAGATTATAATCCAAGCTATCAGCAAGTTGCAAATGCTGCCCAAATCATTATCATAGGAGCTGGACCGGCAGGGCTGTTTGCAGCCTTACGAGCAATTGAGTTAGGGGTAAAGCCTATTCTTATCGAGCGGGGAAAAGACGTCCGCGCCAGAAGACGTGACTTAGCGGCGATTAATAAGGCAAATATTGTAAATCCAGATTCCAATTATTGCTTTGGCGAGGGAGGAGCGGGAACCTATTCCGACGGTAAGCTCTATACCCGATCCAAGAAGCGAGGAGACATCCGACGAATCATGGAAATTCTTGTCTCGCATGGTGCCACAGAGGAAATACTAATTGATGCTCATCCACATATTGGGACCAATAAGCTTCCAAAGTTAGTGGAAGATTTGCGGCAGTCCATACTGAATCATGGTGGAGAAATACATTTTGAAACCAAGGTTGTCGATTTTGTTTTGGAGTCCGATCGAATGGTTGGGGTCAAAACACAGCTCGGCGATACGATCAAAGGGGCAGGAGTAATCCTTGCCACAGGACATTCTGCGCGAGATATTTTTGAATTGCTCCATGCAAAAAAGATTTTGATAGAAGCAAAGCCTTTTGCTTTGGGCGTAAGGATCGAGCACCGGCAATCT
>JBDNIP010000804.1:0-1307 GCA_041688245.1 Algoriphagus sp. | reverse complement strand
TAGGCCGAAGGATTGAAAGAACTCTTGCATAGCAATATGAAGCTTGTTGTACCTCAAAATTACAACCCTTTCTACCAAGGTGGAAGGAATCTTTTATCAGACCTTCAAATCTCGCCCTGCGATCATTCCGAAATAAATAAACTGTACGGTAAAGAAGAGCATGAAAAAAATCAGAAAATTCCAATTGTCAAACAAATCAAGGGAAATCCCAAACAGCATTGGCCCCAAAGCAGCTAAATAGTAGCCTGAAGATTGGACCATAGCGGACAGCTTTGCTGTGGTCGCATCCTCAGCAGTTCGTAATGAAATCAAGGTATATCCAATACTCAGACTTGATCCCATTCCTATTCCGATTATGCTCAGGGAAAGGTAGGTGAGCCATTCATAGTGGAAGAATAATCCGGTGAACCCAAAAAGATACATGATTCCCACAATTAATGTAAAAGTCGATTGTTGTTTTTGTCGTATCAAAATCGGAGGTGAAAAATAGGAGCCGATCAGGCCCAACAGTTGCGTCACCGCTGACACCACTCCAGCTTCTACAGGACTCCAGCCTCTCGAGATCAGCATATCCGGAAGCCAAGCGGTCAATGTAAAGTACATGACCGATTGGCAACCCATAAATAAGGTGATGTGCCATGCCAACTTGGATTTCCAAACATTTTTGGCAGGGGATTGATTCGAATCTAATCCGGCTTTTGGTCTCCGAATCTGAGGGATCCACAGTAATACTGCAATCAGAATAAATACTGACCAAGAGGCCAGAGAGCCTCGCCATCCTAAATCCAGATCTACTGCAAGCGGCACCGAAAGACCTGCCGCAATAGCTGCAAAAAGTGACATGATCGTTGCCATTAATGCTGTCATCAGCCCCAGTTTCTGTGGAAGCCTGACTTTGATCAATGGAATCAAAAGCACATTGGCAATAACGATTCCTATTCCGGTAATCCCTGTTCCCAGTAGCAAGAGCTCGATGCCTCCCAAGACGCGAAGGATCATTCCAAAAGCAAGTAAGATCATTGCCAGAAAGATCGCTCTTCCCATTCCCATCCGTTTTGCTATAGCCGGAGTAAGAAGTGAAAAAGTGGCAAAAGTCAATAAAGGCAGCGTAGTTAGGAATCCCGCCAACCCATTGGAAAGCTCCAAATCGGCACGAATGAATGGTATCAAAGGCCCAACTGAAGCGATTGAGGTTCTGAGATTCACAGCAATCAAGACAATGCCTGTGATCAAGAAACCTTGGTGATTAGGGCTTTTATCCAAAATGGCTGATTAGGAGATTAGAGACTGTGATAATGGATATTGGG
>JBDNIP010000803.1:0-2958 GCA_041688245.1 Algoriphagus sp. | reverse complement strand
GCTTATCATGAGGGAAATCCAGGTCATCACATGCAGATCTCTATCGCACAGGAATTAGAATCTGTACCCAAATTCCGCACACAGATGGGCTTCAATGCCTACGTAGAAGGCTGGGCACTTTACTCCGAAGCCTTAGCCAAAGAAATGGGGCAGTATGAAAATCATTATTATGATTTTGGTCGATTGGTCAATGAGATCTGGAGAGCGATCCGACTGGTCGTAGATACAGGAATTCACTCCAAAGGCTGGACGGAGGCTGATGCAATTACCTATTTCTCCGAAAATTCATCGATCGCACCTGGCGCAATTGAGGCAGAAGTCAGACGCTATATGGTCATGCCCGGACAGGCAACGGGCTATAAAATCGGGATGATCAAAATTCAGGAACTTCGTAAAATGGCTGAAACGGAATTGGGAGACAAATTCGATTTGAAAGGCTTTCACGATACGGTATTGGGTGGAGGAGCTTTGCCATTGGATATTTTGGAAAAGGTGGTGAAGCAATGGGTGGAAGCTGAGAAAGTGAAGCAGTAGGCAGTCCCCGATGGCTACCGGGAGCAGTAGGCAGGAAGCAGTTTTGGTTGGCAGTCTTCAGTAGGCTTTAGGCAAAAATCTAAACATTGCCACTAAAAATTGGCAAGGATGATTGATAACAAACCTGATTGAAATTAGCTGATTAAACCCTGATTGAACTTTCTTCTGGAAGTTAATGGGCAATTCACAAAGTAAAATCATGAGTTTTATTGAGTTTGGAAATAAATTTTCAATGCGGGAGAAAAATAATAGCACTAAAATCAAGGACTTAGCAGAAAATCACAAAAAGGGGTTTGCATAAAAAAAGAATAGCCTTACTTTTGCAGACCTAAACATGTGCGACCACACAAGTTTAAATTTTAGAGGAGTGGCAGAGTGGTCGATCGCGGCGGTCTTGAAAACCGTTGTACCGTGAGGTACCGGGGGTTCGAATCCCTCCTCCTCTGCTTTTGAAAGCCTGACTGTATTAGTCAGGCTTTTTTGTTTAATGGGGTAAAGCTTGCTTGGGCGAAGGAGAAAGCAAAAAAATCTTGATGAAATATTTAAAGGCATTTTCTTTTGCTATACCCCCAATGAAGAATCTACGAATTCAATCCCTCTCCTCAATGGAGGATATTCTATCCTGTTTTTACTTTCGATTCAAAGCCCCCACCACCCACTCGTCTGCCTTCCCAAAAGCACTGCGAATACCTAGATTTCCATAAGTCTTTCTAATATTTTCCAAGGGAAAAAAACTACCCTCCAGCGACTCATCAGACAAATGTTCAACCACCTGATTGGCATTATCAACCACATGTGATCCTTCAAAGGCAAAAGGCAAGGTAGCGACAAATCGCAGCTGCTGAAGTGAATTCATATACTGCTGGGCAATGGCTCTGAAAAGCATCGTTCCGCTAGCTTTTCCCAAGCCAGCCAAAAAGACCAGTTCTCCCGATTTGGAAGCCAAATGATTTTTGATTTTCTCAGGCAGTTCGAGTTGAGGCAATTTCTCCCTTTTCAAAAAGCGCTGATCTCCCAAATACTCAAATGCACTTTCTGCAGGAAAAAAAGGAATAAAATCCACTACAGATTCATTTCCCTCAGGAATACGATCATTGATCAGCGTAACCGAATCAACTGACAGCTCAGCACCATATCTGGAAACAATTAATGCCGCAGCGGAACCTAAGGTGATCAGATGTCTTTTGTTAGTTTTTGGACTTTCTGTCACCTCAGTCAGCAGCAAAGGCGCTACTGTCATCAGTGGGATAGTCAGGATAAAGTCTCTTCTATTCATGGTGCTTACTTTTAATTGATTTGGAACTTCCACCCATTTTCAAATTGTATTTCAACGGACTTGGGTATAGTGGACATATATTTAACAGCAGGCATTTTTTGAACTACTAATCTGAAAAAAAATGCCATATCCAGCTTTAGTCTATAAGATGGCAGATTCTTGGTAAAGACGTATGCCAGGTAATAATCCATCGCAGAATATGAAATTACTATAGTAAAACCCTTCTTTTTGGTGAAATCATTCTCCAAAATTTCCTTAAGATCAACTAACCGCTTTACGTTGTTGATCTTTTTAGATTGATCCTTAGCAAAGAATAGTAATTCATCGCTCCTAGTAAGCTCAAGCCATTCTTTAATTTCCCATTCATCCTAAGTGCTTCGAAATTCATTCCCCGCTACTTCCTTTTTTTCTAAAAAGTGATGTAGCATAAACCGCTTTTGAATAAACTTCTCGCCCATAAAGACATCCAAATAGCTGATTACTAAAGCACCTTCGGGCTTTACGGAACTAAAACCTATTTCATTTAGTACCAGAGATTCTGGGTTTCTCATAAAAGCAGCAACACCTTTTGCGAGGATGCAATCTCCCAAATCATTCCTTCTCATGAGGATAGTATGAAGCATATCCGTAAACACTACTTTGGGAAGAATAGCATTGCCTTTTATGAAGGTTTCAGCGATCTCATGGGAATCGGGAAAATTTCTTTCACTACTGGCGAAAAGCAATTTGGCATTCTTATACCACCCAAGAAATTCCAGTAGCTCCATTAAGCCTATACTTTGGCATGCTATCCAAACTATTTTAGTCGATGATGGGAATATGCTCACGATCTCCCTTCAAATAAAAATCAATTACGAACTCATCTCAGATATCCTTTCCCACGGCGATGAAGTACGCGTGGATGGGCCGGAGCGGCTGAGGGAAATGGTGTTGGAGAAAGTGAGGAATATTTCAAATTCAAAACTTATCTAGCCTTAGATCATAAGTCTTTCACTCTTATAAATAAAAACCCATCATCCAAAGTCCATACAATGGCTTTCTCAAACAATGGATCCCCAAATAAATCAAGCACCTTAAATAGAGATAGATTAAGCAATGCCAGGAAAGCTACTATTTAGAATGACAGACCCGAAAAAATAGCCGCCCAT
>JBDNIP010000802.1:0-3697 GCA_041688245.1 Algoriphagus sp. | reverse complement strand
TTTTCGCCACAGCAATTTCTAATGACGTCATCAAATTCTCTCTAGCAGCCGAGCGCATTGCTGATATTGGGAGTTGTGCACCAGTGAAAATCACCGGTTTATTCAATCCCTGCAGCATATAGCTTAGCATTGAGGCAGCATAAGCCATGGTATAGATACCATGCAATACCACAAATCCCTCGTAGCTATCGTAGTTTTCATTAATAATATAGGCCATATCAAGCCAGTGAGACATCGATACATTAGAGGAATCAATTGGCTCAGGAAATGAAATCACCGTAATGGCAACATTCATATTATAAAGTATAGGAATTTTTTCTAAAATCTGCCCAAAGTTAAAGGGAACCAATGCGCCAGATTCATTATAGGCCATCCCCAAAGTTCCGCCTGTATATACAATCAACACAGAAGAAGTCTTACTTGTCCTTAATGAGGTATTTAATCTGACTATTTTATAATTCATAAACTAAATTCATTAAATAGATTCACGGCATTTATCGATGTTTTTCGGGCAACTTCGGTCTTGGAAATCCCTAAGTAATCTCCGATTTTTGCTGCAATGACAGGAATATATGCCGGAGAATTTCGCTTTCCTCTGAACGGCGCAGGAGAAAGATACGGCGCATCGGTTTCAAGGACGAGATGCTCAAGACCTATTTCTGGAATGACTTGATCTAATCCTCCATTTTTATAGGTAGCCACTCCTCCAATGCCCAAAAGAAAACCTAGCTCAATAATCTCTTTTGCCTGCGTGAGATTTCCATTGAAGCAATGAAAGATACCTTTCAAATTACCGGTTTGATTTGATCGTATGATATCAATCGTCTCATCCATCGAATCTCTACAATGCAACACAACGGGAAGATTTTTATTTTTTGCCCAATCGATCTGAATCTGAAGTGCCAATTTTTGCTGCTTGAAATAGGTCTTATCCCAATATAAATCTAATCCAATCTCACCAACTGCTGCAAATGGTCGTCTTTCCAGCCAATCTGCCATAATTTTTAATTGGCTTTCAAAATCCTCCTTTACATCGCAGGGATGAAGGCCCATCATTGGAATACAAACACCAGGATAAGCTTGCTCACAGGCGAGCATTGGATCGATACTCTCCAAATCAATATTTGGCATATAAACTCGTGAAACACCTGATGCTAGGATATCTTCCACGACCTGATCACGATCAGAATCAAACTTGGGTGAATAAATATGTGCATGCGTATCAATGTAATTCATTAGTAGCTTCTGGATTTCCAGCGAATTTTAGAAGGATAAATGTAATAAAGAATAGTTAGGACATTAATCAGAAAGCTGTAAAAATCAAAAAATAAGATATATAACCAATTGATTTTTTGGTCTACTCGAGATGAAACCAAAATGAGCTGTGCTCCTTGTACTGCTATTTTAATTAAGAATGACAAGATTCCCAGCCATGGAATGTAATAGCTGATCAAGAATACTGCGGGTAAAAATAGAAATTGGAGATTTAATAGCATAAGCCAAGGGACTGGAAGTGTGAACACACCGCTAAGCCAACGTTTTCGCTGATTCATAAGAGATACTAGACCCGACTCTTCCTTGGTAAAGGAAAGGATTTGTGGACTAATCTGGTGAACAAATTTGAAACCTGTCTGATGAATTAGTCTTGAAATCTCTAAGTCCTCCGTAAGCGACTTGGTAGTCATCCCAAAACCTCCTGATTTATCATAGGCTATTTTTCTGATGATCATATTATTTCCCAAGCCTGTAGTTTGAAAACCCAAATCAGCCGCTATCTTCACTTGTGTAAGTGCATTCCACCATTCTAATTCTTGAAATTTCCCAAACAAGGAAGTGGCCTGCACTTTGGTAACCCCGATTACTATTCCTGTGTCAGAATCAAAGCAAGAAACACCCTCTTTTATCCATTTAGAATTTACTTTACAGTCTGCATCTGTAAAAAATAAAAACTCTCCTTTGGCCTGTGCACAAATACTATTTAAAGCCGCCGCCTTTCCGTTTTTATAAGAAGAGTCCTCAGGCGCCAACTTTGATTTAAATGATTTTCTATTCTGATGATTGCTGCACCAGTCTGTAATTATTAAACCTGTACCATCACCACTTTGATCATCAATTAGGTAAAATGTCAGTAACTCGTTGGGATAATCAAGTCGCTCTAGGGACTGCAACAGCCTCGGCAAAAGTACTTCCTCATCTCTAGCCGCCACCAGAATGGAGACAGTAGGCCAAATTACCTGAACGGCTTTTCGATGATCAATCCAAAAAAAAGTAATTCTGAATAATCCGATCAAGACCAACAGAATTGCAAAGACAAGAGTAAATCCAGCAAGAATTAACATTACAACACTTTTATTTGAAAGCCACTTTCTAAAATAAAATCAAGAAAATGAGGTAAAACCTCATGAATCACTACAGCAGTTTTCTCTTGATCATGAAAGACTACAATTGCTCCAGGAGCAAGCCTTACTGTAGTATTACTAAGAATTTGATCAGTGCTCAATTTCTTATCGTAGTCACCTGAAAGCACATTCCACATTATAATTTCATGGGTCTTGCTGATTTTTTTTGCTTGATTTCCAGAGATCATCCCATAAGGCGGTCGAAATAAGCTGGATTCAATATTCAAAACCTCCTTCAAAATTTGATCGCATGCAAAAAAATCATTCAGATAAGTATCATTCGGTGTTTTCCAACCATTAAGATGATGATAAGTATGATTTCCCACTTTGTGGCCTGAAGCAACTACTTCCAAGGCAAGGTTGGGGTTCTTTTTCACATTCGCTCCGACCATAAAAAAACTGGCTTTCATATTCCTCTTTTCCAGTTCCTTGAGAACAAAGTCTGTCACCCCTGGAACAGGACCATCATCAAAAGTCAAATAAATACTTTGCCCTGAGCCCGTTTTACTCCAAACTCGAGCAGGGAATAAATGCTGAATCAAGGGGTGAACCGAATGAAAAACCATACTAGCTGAATCTGAGACTAAGTAGTGTCAAGTCATCTTTTAAAGGTACTCCCTGAGAGAAATAATTAATTTGCTTTAAAAACTTTGCATGAAAATCGGAAGGATCAATGCAAATATTTGAATTCACAAATGCTTCAAATCGCTCCTCTCCAAACTCTTCCTCTTCTTTATTCATAGCCTCGGTCAAGCCATCTGTATAGAGGTGAATCGTGAAGTCTTTAAGATTTTCACGTTTGCCTATTTTCAGAAAAGGTAATTGTTCAAAGGCTCCAAGTATCGTAGTTCCTGCTACCAATATCTCACTTCGCCGATCTTTTTCCCAACATAATAATGGCGGGTTATGACCAGCATTGACGTAGTGAAGTGTTTGAGTTTTTCGGTCTAAGTATCCCAGAAAAAAGGTGATAAAGCGTTCTCCTTTTGTATTTTCATAAAGTGTAATGTTAAGCTGATTGACAATAGTCTCCAAGTTTGCATCGCTTCGAAGCAGCGTTCTCAAGGTGGCTTGAAAATTAGACATCAATAGGGCCGCTGAAATCCCCTTTCCTGATACATCCGCAATACAGAAATAAATCTGGTCGGGTGACTTTTGAATTAAATCATAATAATCTCCCCCTACTAAGCTATGTGGAAAGTAAGTCACCTGAGCTTTCAGTTCATCAGTATTGGGAAGATTTGCAGGGAAAAGCATCTGCTGAACTTGTGAAGCAATCTCAATCTCTCTGTTGAGTA
>JBDNIP010000117.1:0-9018 GCA_041688245.1 Algoriphagus sp. | reverse complement strand
TTCCTTCACCTGATCCGGTCGACAGAAAATATGCGCATCATCTTGAGTAAAACCCCTAACTCGAGTCAATCCATGCAATTCTCCACTTTGCTCGTAACGATAAACCGTTCCAAATTCCGCATAGCGGATCGGCAGCTCTTTATATGAATGTGGCTTATTCTTGTAGATTTCACAATGATGAGGACAGTTCATCGGCTTTAATAAAAACTCCTCTCCCTCATGCGGTGTCGTAATCGGCTGGAAAGAGTCCTTTCCGTATTTCTCATAGTGTCCAGAAGTCTCATAAAGAGCTTTGAGACCGATATGAGGCGTAGACACTTGCTGATAACCAGATTTATCCTGCGCACGCTTCATAAAGTTTATCAATCGCTCACGCAGTAAGGTGCCTTTTGGCAGCCAAAGCGGAAGACCCATTCCTACTTTCTCAGAAAAACAAAATAGTTCTAACTCACGGCCTAATTTACGATGATCTCGTTTTTTAGCCTCCTCTAGTAAAATCAGGTATTCTTGAAGTTCCTTGTCTTTAGGAAATGTAACCCCATAGATCCGAGTAAGCATTTTTCGTTTCTCATCCCCTCTCCAGTAAGCGCCTGCGATATTTGTAAGCTTGACAGCTTTGATAAAACCAGTGTTGGGGATGTGTGGTCCACGACATAGATCGGTAAAGTTGCCTTGCTCATAAAAAGTAATTGAACCATCTTCCAGACCTTCCAAAAGGTCCAGTTTATATTCATCGCCTTTCTCTTGGAAATAAGCTACAGCATCAGCTTTTGAAACAGCCGTTCTGATGTATTCATTCTTTTGACGGGCCAATTCGATAAACTTCTTCTCAATTTTATCGAGCTCGGAACCCTCCAAAATATGATCTCCAAAGTCTACATCGTAGTAAAAACCCGTCTCAATCGGAGGTCCAATTCCGAATTTGATGCCGGGATACAGCTCTTCTAAAGCTTCTGCCAATAAGTGAGCTGAGGAATGCCAAAAGGTATTTTTTCCTTCCAGATCATTCCATGTCAACAGTTGAAGATTTGAATCTGAGTCGATTGCTCGGGTAGCATCCCAAACTTGACCATTTACTTTGGCAGCAAGAACATTCCGTGCTAAACCCTCGCTGATACCTGCAGCAATCTGTAATCCGGTGGTTCCTTTTTGATACTCCTTCACAGTGCCGTCCGGAAGGGTAATCTTTATTTGTTCTGACATTTATTAATAAAGTTCTGCCCATACAAACAGGCATTTGAATTAAGTTGCAAATATGCAAAACCCTTGATCAACCAAAAAATATATGAGAAGCGAAAATGGAAATGGGCACTTATTTCTTCACTGTGTAAACAAATAGAACCGGATTTTCAGAATCTTTCGCTTCAAAAGCAGCTTCTGCAAAGTTTTTCCCTTTGCCTTTTACATAGCTGTCAAAGTTCTCGGGACCAAGTTCTAATTTCCTCTCTTCTAAAATTTCGAAAAGGTCTTTTCCTGAAAGAGTTGTCCCGGACTTTTCATTCGAAAATTGATAAAAAAATGAAAATGGGCTTATACTTCCATCCAAGTCATTTATAAGCTTTCCTTTTATGACATTCGAAGTTTGATTTTCTCTATTGTAAAATACAGAGAATGATTTTTTTAGGTATCTAAAATTGGCATAAAACTGACTTTCTGTAACATACCAAGTCGGCAAAAAGCAAAGTCTTGCACGATCATTTATAAAATCCATTTTCTCCGGAAGAGTACTATTTTTATCGATCATTTTCAACTCTTCTTGACTCTGGCCATATTCACCGAAGTCAAAAACAAGTTTTGGTATGGCCTTTCCACTTTTCAATTGGTAGACTGTGTCTTGAAAAGGCATTCCAAAATAAAGAGCTTCTGGAGTAACTTTGAAGTTTCCTGTTCCAGTGTAGTTGCCATAATAAAGCTCAGAATTAAAGGAAATTGACTTTAATGAATCCTTCAAAGTGGCATCTACGCTTTGCATTAAGTAATTTTCTTCCTCGAAAGAACTGCTGTAAAAGTAATAGCGAGAATCAAATTTAGAATAAGCACCAGTTCTAACTTTGTCCTCTAATTTTTGCTCGCGAAGAAACTCTCCATCAAAGTTGAACCACATTAATTTCCTAGGATATACTCCCACGAGCATTATTTCATTATCGTTAATAATAGCATCATTGAACTCTAAATATTCTCCTGGACCTTCCCCAAAGCTTTTTATTTGATTTAAGTAATTCCCGTTCATATCAAATATTTGAATACAGTTACATCCGAAAGTCCCTAGAACAAAAATTTTTTCATCCTGAAAAAGTATTTTCTGGAAACCGCTTCCCACCATTGCATTTGAGGAGTCATCTTTCAGCCAGATGTATTCGATCTCAAGTTCAAAGAATTCGGAGAGTTTACCTTCTCTAGCTTCGGAGAGGTCAACTTTTATTATTTCCAACCCATAGGGAGAAGGATCAGAATTAGTCTCTTCACCAGATGAACAAGAAATGCAAATACAGGAAATAAGGGATACTAAAAATAAGGGTATATTTTTCATCTACCCAAAATAGTAAACAAATTCTAATAACTAAAGAATAATCTGTGCACTAATCTTGACAGCAAAGGGTTTTGAGCCCGGATTATCCAGATAGGTCATACGGTGAAAAAAGTCGACTCTGAAGAATTTAAAAATATTCTCTACGCCATAGCCTAGTTCCAAATAGGGTTTTGTCGGATCTAGTCTTCCAAAAGTCTGCAGAGGACTACCTTCTGGGCCTACACTTGGTGAGTTAGTAATATTTTTATCACTGACGCTACCAAACAGCATATTAGCATTTGCTACAGCCCGCCATTTTAACTTTTTGATCACTGGAATTTTATTCAGAAGGAAACCCTCAAAAAAGTGTCGGTACCGCAAACTCAAATATTGATCAGATGAGAATTCATTGAAATTCATTGTATTGAATGCTGCTGAGGTGTAGAAAAATGTCTGATTTCCCAAATGATTTTTCAAAATGGGATAAGGTACTTCACCGAATACTTTACCTGCATCAAATTCATAGCGTGAGACGCCTAACATTCCTAGATTAAGTCGCTGATACATGTAAAAGCTCAATTTTGTATAGTCAATATCTCCACCAAGACCTTGGAAACCTTTGCTGACATTCATTTCAAAAATCGGCCACCTAGATGGCCCAAATGACACACGTTGGTTGTCATTAATGATGATAATCTCGTCTCTTCCATAACGCAGACCAAATTTGACTTCGGTAGTCTCAAATATCGACCGATACTCATTTGCACCTTTCTCCAGATAGTAAAAATCATACAAGGGTTCAAATTGAGTCAATTTCAATCCTGCCGAAAATAAGAATCCTTTGAAAATTTCCCGCTGAATATCCAGTCTATGGTTGGTAGTGAAATAGGGTCTCCTCAGTGTCCCAAATCGGCTTGCTGCCAAGAAAATACTATTCCCTTCCAAGTTCTCGATCTCTAATCCTACCTGATCAATCTCCTTTTGAGACTTTAGTGAAATGGTGGTCCATCGGTTTCTATCCAGAATTCGAGTCGCCGAAGCGCTATATTTAATTTCCTCATCATTAAATCCATAGGCCAAATAACCCTCAAGAAGCCATTTATTGCTGAATTTAAGATTAGTTCGGAAACCCAATCCCAATCTGATTCCTTCAACATTGTTATAATTAAAAAACCCTGGCCAAGGCCCGACATCGAGTTTTTTAACAGGCAAATAGCCTGATCCAAAGAATTTCAATCCTTCTGAATAAAATCGGACAATTGGAATTTGATTTAAAGTATCAACCATTTGGAGGACTGCAAGCTCCTCTCTGCTTAGCGTATCCTGACGGTTAATTTTCCAAAAATCCTCACTTACTTCGTTAAAATCAGGCCTTAGAACGACTGCCTGATTAAAGAAGCTGGTCGGTTGCGGATCTACGATTTTAATACTGTCAGCTGAGGTATAAAACTTAGCCAATAATCCTGCAGTTTTGGGAGTTACCTGCCCGATTTTGATCTGGACTCTTGTCTTTTTAGCAATCAATGGTCCGGCAGTAGTGGGAATCAATTCCTGCTGAATTTTAATTCGCTCGATAAAATTCAAATTAGCTTCCTTTGGAATGGTCAAATCGACCTGTTTAAGTGCATAAGTCTCCTTATTTATCCAGATCAGACCGGAAAAAGCCAAATCTTGTTCTCGAAGTGGATAGACTTTCAGCACATATACAGAATCCCCATTTACAACAGTTGAATCCAATAAATCGTAATCATAAAATCCTTTCCAGCCATCGGCGATCGGTGACACAAATTCCTTTTCAAGGATATTCAACCAGTTTTTATAGAAATTATATTCCTGAAAAGCGGAGCCTGTAATCTGGGCAGCTGTAGTGCCGTCCGTAATTCCAAATCCAGCTACTTTGGATTTTTCTACAATTTCTTTTTTCAATTCCGGACTCGTCCGATAGTAGAATCTTGAGAGAGTTTCAGAGAAAAAAATAGGCAAGATTTTTTCCCCTTCATCATTGGTAAGTTGTTTGATAGAATCCAAAACCGCTGTGACTTTCTGCACCGCTCTCCGCTGGGTAAATTCCTCAGAGACGTGATCAATATCAACTTCTATCTTAGTATAGTTCTTTGTTTCGTAAGCAGTTAAATTCCGTTTATCAAAGTCTTTTTTGCGGTCTACGGCCTTTCTGATCACTTCGAATGCCGGGTTTTCTCCAGCCTCAAAGACAAATGCTTGTAATTGAAAATCAGAAGGAACTAGCTGAAAATTTAGAATTTGATTTGCATCTTGAGCTAATAGCTTCTTGCCGGTGATGTAGCCTAAATAACTGACAACAAGGCTATCAGAAAGCACTCGCGCATCGATCGAGTAATTTCCTTCGAAACCTGTCGAAATCCCGATACTCGTACCTTTAAGTAGCACTGAGGCAAACGGTATTGGATCACCTGTTTGTGAATCAGTCACTTTACCTTTGATAGTAAATTGGCCAAAAGCCTGAAAAAAAAACAGGAATAGAATAATCGTAAAAAAACTTCGGCTCATTGATTGACAGTTGGGTTTGAAACACAACACTGCGAAATAAATTCATTAACGACGGAAAATGATTAATTTACTCTAAAATTTGTCATTTTTCTTAGTGAGTAACCGAATTAGATTCGGGAAATTAGAAAGTCGACACCTATATTTATGTTTCTAAAATCAAAATATGAACTACGATATTGTAATAGTGGGAGGTGGAATAGTAGGGTTGGCTACGGGTCTAAAAATTCAGTCAAAAATGCCCAAATTGAAAATTGCTATTTTAGAAAAGGAGGATCAATTAGCTAAGCATCAAACTGGAAACAATAGTGGGGTCATTCATTCCGGACTGTATTACAAGCCAGGATCACTTAAAGCTATGAACTGTATCAGTGGCTATCATGAACTGATTAATTTTTGCAAAGAGGAGAAAATCCCTTTTGAAATAACCGGAAAAGTTGTCGTAGCAACCCGGGAAAACCAAAAACCCATATTAAAAGAGCTTCTCGAGCGCGGCCTTCAAAATGGCCTAACTGGCACTCGCGAGATCTCCGTAGCCGAATTAAAAGAATATGAGCCCCATTGCGCTGGCGTTGGGGCAATACATGTCCCTCAGACGGGTATAGTTGATTATTACCAAGTAGCTTTGGCTTATGGGAGAAAAGTAATTGAGCAGGGAGGAGAGATTTTTCTCAACCACAAAGTATACACTATCAAGTCTGAGGATGGTATTAATCATATCGAGACTTCAATAAAGACCTTCCAAGCTAAGCTGGTAATCAATTGTGCTGGGTTATACTCGGATAAGGTGGCTCAAATGAGCGAAACTGAAAAAATTGATGTGAAGATTATCCCTTTTAGAGGAGAATATTACAAATTGAAATCAGATCGGGAGTTTTTAGTCAAAAATTTAATCTATCCGGTTCCCGATCCTAATTTTCCATTCCTTGGTGTCCATTTTACCCGTATGATGAAAGGTGGCGTAGAGGCTGGTCCAAATGCTGTTCTAGCTTTTAAAAGAGAAGGCTATAAGAAATCTCAGATAAACTTGATAGAATTGGGTGAAACTTTAGCTTGGCCAGGATTTCAAAAAGTAGCTGCTAAATACTGGCAAACTGGATTTGGAGAGCTTTATCGCTCGTTTTCCAAGGCGGCATTTACCAAAGCACTTCAGGAACTGATTCCTGAAATACAGGAGTCAGACCTAGTCGAAGGTGGAGCCGGCGTTAGAGCTCAGGCTTGTGATCGGACTGGAGGACTTTTAGATGATTTCGCTATTCGAGAATCCGCGCATGCGATTAATGTGCTGAATGCTCCATCTCCAGCAGCTACTAGCTCTCTTTCGATCGGAGGTACGGTTGCTGATCTTGCATTGAAGCGATTTAGCTAAAACCTGTGAGGTTCCCGATTGCAGTCGAGATGGAATGTCAAAGGTTTCGGTAGCTTAAAACTATCCAATCTAACTGGATTCTAGTTACCAAACCTTAGAAGAGATCCCGAATGCATCAAGACTTTGGGATCTCTTCTAAGGTCTCAATCAGATTTTTGTGTTCACTGAATCAGTGAAATATCGATTTGCCAAACTGACCATTTCGTATCCTCTTATCAGTCATTGATGGTCAGTTCAAAGCTGTGAGTAGGTTCTGAAACACCCGATAGTTCTTTCGCTGCATCAACGGTGTTTTTATGAAATTTGTAAACATGCGCTGATTTATCGGTAACCACTAATCCATTTTTAAGTGCCGTTTTTTGCATCGCTCTCCGAGTTGGGCAATCATTGGTATTGCAGCGCAATGCTTGGATGCAGCCTAAGCTGAACATAGAGCCTTTAGCTGAATTACAGCTGATACCCCCAATGCAATGTATTTCAATATGGAAAATGCACTCAACGCTTTTCCTGAAGTAATGACATCGAGGTGATAAAATGGCGATTCCTTCTTTGATACCACGAAGTTTCATTGTGCCTAATACAAAAAGCGCATCCAACACCCAGAGAATAAATTTCCCTAAATCGAAATTCATGAACTGAGCGTACCACATCAAGAAAATTATAAGCATTCCGAGAAACAAAAGCGGACCAAAGAATAGCTATCTCCTAGGGTAAGGCTTGAGCTAGATCGATCATTACTACACTAATTCGCAATGGGTCTAGCAGGCTGCCAGAAAATCTAGGACTCGGTACTCAGCATGGGTAAATTCTTCTCCATTGCTCATAAAACCGGTATGACCACCGTATTTTGGCATTTCCAGATGGATTTCCGATTTGATCTTTGCCAATTCAACAGGATAGCAAGCAGGGCCAAGTAAAGGATCATTCAATGCATTGAGAATTAAGCAGGGAATGGCTATTTCAGACATCCAATTATCCGCACTTACACTATGATAGAAATCATTGGCATCTTTAAACCCGTGTAGTTTCGCTGTAAAAAAAGTATCGAATGCGTCGAAATCCTCGACTCTTTTCAGTAGTTCCAAGTCAACTAGTCCGGGATATTGAATCGCTTTTACAGACATTTTTTTCTTCAACTTTTGGAGAAACCGCTTTTTGTAAAAAAAATTACTTTTTTCTTTGAGTGTGGCTGCACTGGAAGGAAGATTACACGGGGTGGAATAAACTGCTGCACGTTTGATGATTGGATTTAGATCAAGACCCTTTTCTCCCAAGTACTTTAAAGTCTGCGCACCTCCCATACTTATTCCCGATAAGAAGATTTCTCCATAGTAGTTCATTTGGAGCACATGATTGATGGTAGTATCCAAATCATAGCTCGCACCATGATGATAAAGAATGGGTTTCAGATTCATCTCACCTCCACAGGATCGGTTATTCCAAACTAACGTATCGATACCTGTGGAATTAAAAAGCTTGACCAAGCCCATGATGTAATGTCGCATTGAGTCCCCTTCCAAGCCATGGGATAATACCAACAAGCGATCACTCCCTACTTTTGACCAATCTAGATTTAAAAAATCTCCATCAGGCGTTGAAATCTTCTCCCGATGGTAGTGTACTCCTTGAACTTTCCGAAAAAGGCTAGGAATAATGGTCTCCATATGACCATTAAAAAGATAGAATGGAGGTCCTTTATAAGTGGAATTGACGATCGGCATAAAAAGTTAACGCTTTACAAGACCATAATCTTGAGTTAAAGGTCTGGGCTGAAGAATCTTTTACCTTTACATTATAAAATTTCTTCATAAGGTCTGTAAATTAAAAATGGAGTCGCTACGCACTCCTTTTTTTATCCTAAATCTTGAATATCTTGAAGTGCTTTATCCACTTTAATAAGAAGAAAGTCTAAATGTGCATTAAAATATGGATCAAAACCTATTGATTCAAGTATTTCTTTCCCCTGATCCAATTCTGATATGATTTCATTAAACTCAAACATCATTAGAGTTGGTCCCGATTTATGCCTAATCTGTTTGATTACTTCTTGATCCTGCGAACTAGTGCCAAATATGTATTGGTCTTTGAGTTCTATGAGTCCGGTACGAATTGCACTAGTCAGCTCCTGCTGAAATTCTGAATCATGATCAGATATTTCAGCGATTAATAATTTCAAGCCTAGATGAGAATTATTCATAGTTCTTGAGCGTGCGTAGCCATGCCCGCAATATAGCCCGTGGTCCAAGCAGCCTGAAAATTAAAACCACCCGTAATTCCATCAATGTCCAATATTTCCCCAGCGAAGTATAAGTTGGGATGAATTTTACTTTCCATTAATTCTGAAACTACCTCTTCAAGGGCTATTCCGCCTGCTGTTACGAATTCTTCTTTAAAGGTGGTTTTTCCTTCTATTTTTAAAATATAGCAAAAAAGATTCTGGATTAACTTATTCAATTGTTTTTTAGCCAGTGTCAAATAAGTTTGATTCATATCAATACCAGATAATTCACAAAAATGAACCCAAAGTCTGGAAGGAATATCGAAAAGTGAATGGGAGGTTACTTTTCGATGTGGATGGCTTATCACATAATTTTTGAGATGAAACAGGTAATCA
>JBDNIP010000801.1:0-2141 GCA_041688245.1 Algoriphagus sp. | reverse complement strand
TGGATCAAAAATATTTGGATTACCAGCCTCTACAGGAACTGGAAAGAGTAGATCGGAAATGTTTCGGGTGTAATAATCCACACTACCTGTTACTTTATCATTCCAGATTCCAAAGTCAATTCCAAAGTTGATTTCTTGCTTGGTTTCCCATTTCAAATCTCTGTTTGGGTTGGAACTTTGTATTATACCCACATATAAGTCATCAGTAGTTAAAGGGTCATTGTCCAAATCCACTCTATTTCCGTTACCGAAAGCGCCAATTGCCAAAGTAGGATTTGGAGGAAGATTACCTGTCACCCCAAAGGAAACTCTTGGCTTGAACTGACTCAAGATACCCATATCAAAAATCTGTGTGAAATCTGATCCCACGGAAACACCTGGGAATACGCCCGTTTGATTGTTAGGACCAAAGCCAGAATAGGTCTCCGCTCTTACTGAAGCCGAGAAGAAAAACATATTTTGATAATTGAAATTAGCTCTACCGAATAGGGAATTCAACTGATCTTCATTTGCATAGGATGACATTTCAGTATTTTCGCCTAAACGGATAGATCCACCACCTAAGTTGTCCCAACCTTGATCAAACAAGAACTGTCGTGATCTGGCGTTGAAGCCTTGATTTTTGATCGTCTGAGTACCCACACCAGCCAACAAGGTCATATTCAAACCATCTGTGATGTCTGCTTCATAGCGTAAGGTAGATTCGAAAATCTGCTGTTTTCTATCGTTAGTAAGTCTTTGGGCTGTGCCTCTTGCGCCAAAACCAACTCCAAAATCCTCTCTTGACCAGAAATTTCCAACAAGTTCATTTCTGTTATCCTGAGAATATTGAGCAGATAGCGTAAGATTGGTCAATATATCGAACTCCACTTGATAAGATACCAAGCTAGTTTTCCGTTCGTTTCGAAATTTCTGCTGATTCGCAAGTGCCACAGGGTTTAGGAAATCAGTCAATGATCGCTGAAAATAACCTCCGAAACGCTCAGCGTCTGGACCCTCTTCAAATATTGGGGCCGTAGGATTGTAAATAGTTGCATATCTAAATGCTGCATCGTTGATTGAATTTCGATCCTCAGTGGTATTTGAGACATTGAGGTTCATTCTCAATCGATTATTCAAAGCTCCATGAGAAATGTTAATTCTAGTATTAAGACGCTCATTGGATACACCATTTACGATACCGTTGTTATCTCGGTAGTTTACAGAAGCAAGGAAGTTGGTATTGTTGAACCCACCGGATACACTTGCGTTGGTTGTAAATGAAAAAGCATCAGAGATTAACTCGTCTCTCCAATCTGTTCTGGAGCCGAAGTCTGTACCGCCTCTAGCCACAAATTCTTCTGGAGATAACATATCGAGAAGATTGGTCGCCTGATCCACAGTAGCAAAGGTATTGATAGCCACATTGGTAATTCCTTCCTTGCTGCTTCGTTTGGTAGTGGTAATTAAAATCACACCCGAAGACCCTCTAGCACCATAAATAGCCGCGGCAGATCCGTCCTTCAGTACATCAATGGACTGAATGTCATTTGGATCCACATTTTCGATCGAAGCGCCGATTACACCATCCAATACAATCAGTTCAGTGGTGAGGAGTTTGCTCCGAAGGTGGATAGACCTCTAAGTCTGATATTGAAACCAGCGTTAGGATTACCACCCGGACGAGTGATAGAAAGACCTGCTACCTTTCCCTGAAGTAGTTGAGCTGGGTTAGCGATATTGCCTCTGTTGAAGTCTTCAGGCTTTACACCTACTACTGCTGAAGTGATCTCTTTCTTGTCCTGAGAACCGTAGCCGATTACTACTGCTTCTTCGAGGCTTTGAATATCTTCTTCCATATTGACAGTGATGTCACTTTGATTTCCGATTTCAACCTCTTGTGTGTTGTATCCTACAAAAGAGATCACGAAAATCTGATCTCCTGGCTGCACTTCGATAGTGAATTTACCATCGATGTCTGTTGCTACTCCACGAGTGGTACCCTTGATTAAAACAGTGGCGCCGGGAACTCCATCTCCGAGATTTGCGTCCAAGACAGTTCCTCTAACGGTTCTGTCCTGTGCGTTAGCAACCAGACTGACACTGAGAATCAGTGTCAATGCAAGAAGCAACTTCTTTAATTTTTGTAAATAATTTCGCAT
>JBDNIP010000800.1:0-1410 GCA_041688245.1 Algoriphagus sp. | reverse complement strand
TTTCACATTAGTGATTTTCATCATTGCCTTCGGGAATTTCGTCACAGAGAAGAAATCATCTGATTTTAAGTGGCCGGTAAGTTTCTGATTGGAACCTGCGTCAGTGATATCTTCAACAGTTAGCTTGGACATATCCATTTCAAAAGATCCACCGGTGATTTTGCCATTGGAATAATCGAGTTTACCATCTGAAAGCGGCACTTTTCCGTAATGTGAGCCGGTTACTTTCGAAGCATGCCAAGTGACTGTACTCTCTGTTTTACTAATAGTGACTGGCGCATTGCTAGTAAGGACGGACCAGCTTGCAGCAAGCAGTAGCAGAAGTGAGGAAATAATTTTCATAAGCGTGGAGATGAATTTGTTTGTGATTACTATTTAGGATTCGATTTTAAAGTAAAGGTTTAATTCACTTGGCTGTGGAAAGGGGATTTAGTCATATTAGTACAGCTATTTTAATAGTGTAAGTATGCCTGAAGATTAATATTTCTCCAAACCAGCCGCAGCTATAATTCCATCTTGAACAGATGTCACTCCTGAGACACCGATTGATCCGACGATGATTCCGTCTTTGAAAATAGGTAAGCCACCTTCAACTCCGACAGCATTTGGAAGTGTAGCGATTTTTGCTCCACCTTCTAATTTCATTGCATCTTCAAAATTCTTTGTTGGTCGCTTGAAGAAAACAGCTGATTTAGCTTTTGCCTGCGCGACTTCAATACTCCCTACTTGTACGCCATCCATGCGCTGAAGCGATATTAGATTTCCACCATCATCGAGGATTACAATGACTACGTTCCAGTTTTCTGCAACTGCCTTTTCTGTAGCGGCGGCTGTGATTTGCTGGGCATCAGCATAGGTCAAATAGGGTTTCGTTTGAGCATTTACAAGGCTTAAACCTGCAAAGAGAAGCACGAGGGAAAGAATGATTTTTTTCATGATATGGAGGTTTTGATTGATTCTAAGTTAGGAGTTTTGGTGAAAAATTGATGGGGGAACAATAATTTGGTTTGGGTTTACAGCATTTGACGGCTAAAAAGCTGTCGCTCCGCTGGAGCTCTATTGAATTATCACCTTTTACATTTCTACAAAGGTGTTGCTCCGCTGGAGCTAGATGAGAGGTGTTTTTGGGAAAGTAGGGAAGCCCGCCCCCTCTTTGAAGCCATTGTATCTTGAGTGGTTTAAAACAATCACTTTTAAAAGTCGCACGATAACGAGAAAATGGCTGGTTCTAGATGATGGAATTGAATTGGGACAGACTAACAATTGGCAATAAAACTCAAATTCCCTATCTTAAACAAGGCTATTCAAATCAAACTATATGAAATCCATCTCCAGACGTGATACGATCAAATCGCTGACTCTTTTTTCCGGCGCAAGTTTATTTTCTCCTCTGACACTTATGGGAAATTC
>JBDNIP010000799.1:0-3797 GCA_041688245.1 Algoriphagus sp. | reverse complement strand
CTTTCAATTATCTGTTGGATTTCCACTAGCGTACCGGATAGTCCACGGAATTCTGCCAGAAAACAGAAAAGCTAAAGCTCGTGCTTTGTGATCTTTTGCGAAACCTTCGCGGCCTTTGTGGTAAAAAAAGTCTTCCAAAAACTTTCGCCCATTTTCAGATTTCTCACTTTATACTTCTGACTTTATTTAAGAGTCATCACTCTCCCTTCATCCCAAGTCAAGTAAACCCGATCGCCTTTTTGATATTTTCGTTGGGGATCGTCGACTTCCCAGAGTTCCCCAGATTCCTTTATTCGGATTTGTAGTGAATTGAAGTGCACCAAAAAGCGTAAATCCTCCACGTGCGCCAGTAAGCCATTGGCTGTTCTGAGCTTCACATCAGAAGGTCTAATAAACGTGTTTTCTTCCTTAGAAATGGAATTGATCGAAGAGAAAAGTTGCGCTATATATTTTGATTTGGGATACTCACAGAGATGTCTGGAATTTCCCTCTTGGACTACCTTCCCCTTTTGGAGGATTAGCAAATTATCAGTCAATCGTAGTGCATCATCCAAGTCATGTGTCACGAATACAACTGTGGTACCCATCTCCTCTAGGGTAGCTTTTAGATCAACGATCAGGCGCTGCTTTTGAATCGTATCCAGTGAGCCAAACGGCTCATCCAGTAAAAGCACTTCTGGTTCTACGCTCAATCCATTAGCGATAGCTACTTTTTGCTTTTGTCCTCCGGAAAGTTCCCTAGGAAAACGATCTCTGAACGGTTGCAGCCCGAGCATTTGAATCAATAGTTCCACTCGCTGCTTTGCGTAGCTTTTATCGAATTGGAGCAATGGACGAGCTATATTCTCCGCTACAGTAGAATTGGGGAATAAGTGAAAGTCCTGATAGATCAATTTGATCTCTGGGTATCCTGCTACGACTTTATGTTTGGGACTGAGGATTTCCATTCCTTCAAGAAAAACCTTCCCCGAATCCTGCTCTTCCAAGCCAGCCATAATTCGAAGCAAGGTGCTTTTGCCTGAACCACTTTCTCCAACTATACTTAAGAAATCACCTCGATTCAGCGAAATTGAAATCGGATGTAAAGCAGGTTGAGCGGTATACGATTTGGAAACTTCTTGAATCTTGAAATAACTCATAGGCAAATTCCAGCTTGGACTTTTTTAGGTAGACTTGCTAAAATTAAATCATAGGATTGATTTGCCAATTCCAAAATCAATTTATCGGGCACATTTCCTTGCGTGCTCACGGAGTTCCAAGTCTTTTTATTCATGTGATAGCCTGGCGTAATACCTGAATACAATTCGCTCGCTCTGGGTCGGATTTGAGATTAATATACTGAAATTCAATAATCGAGCAGATCGAAAAAATCTTTCCACCCAGTCGAAAGCATAGTGTGTCGGGACCAAATGGCCTGTCTTCGGTCACACTAGGTTTCGCTAGACAATAGTCTCTGTAGTATTCTAAGGTCATCGAGTCACTATAAATAAATAGAAGAATAGGGAATAAGAGTAGTGGGATTATTTCCTCTCGTTGATAGGATGGAAAGCCTAATTATCATCCCGGTAGCATGATACTAATTATTTCTCGGTTGAATACAAAAACAATAAAAGAAAAAGGATGTTGGATTTCACAAATTATCACAGGACCTTTGCATCGTGCAAAAATACTTTAAAGCAATTTCGGACGGATATTCCGGTTACTGGAATTACTTTATCGGAGAAATTGTCTACCCAAGCTGGCACAATTACTTTTATTGGTTGCTGGGAGCTTCTTTGGTGATTTATCTATTGGAAGTCTTTTTCCCTTGGCGCAAAGATCAACCCTTGATCCGAGCCCATTTTTGGTTGGATATCTTCTACCTTTTTTGGAATTACTTCCTCTTCGCTCTGATTGCTTATAATGCGCTTTCTACGGTAGCGGTAGAGGGATTCAATGATTTTATTCGGATTTTCAGCATTACCAATATTGTTGCCATCAAAGTAGATCAGCTCCCGGGCTGGATTCAATTGGTATTGATATTTTTAATTCGGGATTTTATGCAGTGGGCGATTCACCGGATGTATCACCACGTAGGCTGGATGTGGGAGTTTCACAAAGTGCACCATAGCACTCGGGAGATGGGTTTTGCGGCTTTGCTTCGCTATCATTGGGTAGAGAATATCCTGTACCGAACGCTGGAATATATCCCGCTTGCGATGATTGGATTTGGAATTACAGACTTCTTTATCGTCCATATTTTCACTTTAGTGGTGGGTCAGCTGGGTCATGCCAATATTAAAGTCCCACTTGGAAAGCTTCGCTATATTTTCAACAGTCCACAGATGCATCTTTGGCATCATGCCCGTAATCTGCCGGAGACGCATCCACATGGATTTAATTTCGGGATTTCGCTGAGTCTATGGGACTTTCTTTTTAGGACAGCTTATTGGCCATCTGATGATGCGAATTTACCTGTTGGACTACCGGATAAGGAGCCCTTTCCTGAGAGTTTTTGGGGACAAACGATGGAGCCTTTTCGAAGGATATTTAGAGGAAAGTAATACTGTGTGTGCATCCGCAATGATGCCAATAGCATTACTTTATTCGCTTATTGGGACAAAAGACAAAGACATTCAATTATCAAGTATGTACCAATTATATTCCTATCTACTCAACCTACTTTCAAAGTAGCGGATAATCATGGTAGAATATCTGAAATGCTGATTATGGTCTCTCGAAATTTATAATCTCAAAGGTATATCCGAAGATTTATAATCTTCAATCGCCCCCTATCCTAAATACTATTTGTGTTTATTTCGGATTGAAAATCCTATGATGGAGGTCAAGAATTACAAATCCTCAACAGCCAAACAAAATTAAAAATCTTTTGATCAGAGTTCACAAGTACTGTCAGTTGACATTAATGTCAAACAGCTGGGTTCGAAACTAGCCTCAAAGCCTATTTTTATATGAAATAGGAAATCAAATAAATCGCTTCACTATCCAAAAAATCACTGCCAGTAAGAAAACAACGATGGAGATTTTATTGATCCCGTGCATCATCCTAAGGTTGACATTTGACTTTTTATTGGGATCTGATTTTTTGAAGATATTAAGGAAGTAATTCCCCACTTCACCCAACTTAAAAAAATCGTCTGTTTTATTTTTGTCTGACATTGCTTGGATATTTAATTATTTAACTGCTTCAATAAAGTATTGGTTTAATTAAAAGCGTAAGATAGACTGTGTGAGATAGGAGATAAGCTTCGCGAGATAGTGTCATATTTCTTATGTGATCTAGAATTTGATGTTATTTTTCAGCTTTCTCACTTTAGCTTTCTGACTTTATCTTTTGGCTTTCTGATTTCACTTTTTTTCAAAATCAAAACCTTCGAGGTTAAAAAAACCTCAAAGGTTAGCTTCCGGAGGTTACATTTCTTCCGGCTCATTCCACATCCCACTTGTCTTGATGATTTTGATAAGCTCATCTACTGCTCGCTCGGAGGGAACAGATCGCTTTACCACGTCTTTGCCTCTATAGAGGGTTACTTTTCCTTTTCCGGAACCTACATAGCCAAAATCAGCATCAGCCATTTCACCTGGTCCATTCACGATACAACCCATGATCCCTTATTTCACTCCTTTGAGATGATCGGTTCGCTTTCGGATCATAGCGGTGGTTTCCTGCAAGTCAAAGAGCGTTCGCCCACAGGATGGACAGGAAATATATTCTGTTTTGGACATTCGAGTTCGGGCCGCTTGCAATACTCCAAACCCGGTCGAAGTATGGAATTTGATTTGGCTCACGACCTCCT
>JBDNIP010000798.1:0-2222 GCA_041688245.1 Algoriphagus sp. | reverse complement strand
CTTGTAGCATCAAGTCTAATAATATTTCCGGGTTTTGGCCAAAGCGATTTCAATCGAGCATTAATCTGCCGCCAAAACGGGAGGATGGTATTTTTTCACCAAATCCTATGAAATCTGAATGATAAATACCCAAATTCAAATACCCGTCCCATCGCGACGATATATGGGTAGCTCGGGTGAGGTACGAAACCCGAGGAAATGGCAACATTCGGTTTTTTGTTTTGGCGTAAGAAATGTCAACCGGGAATTAATCTACCGCCAAAACAGGTTGATGCCAATTTTCACAATTCCCCAAGTAATAATTAAGAGATACAGACACCTCCGTAATTCAAATAGTCCAATAGTAAAATAACGTTTTAAACTATATATAATTTCAGAATAGAAATACCCTTGAAATAACTTATTTTATGCTTTTGAATTTATTCCGCGTATGCGATTAGAAATCATTTTAAGGGACTTAGTAAGACTCAAAAGGGGAAGCACCAAATATGGAATGGCGCCTCACAAGCCTGTCTTATTTTTAGCGCTATTGGATATGATGGATTCAGGAATAGGAAATGATAATCGATTTTATATCGATTCTGATTTGGTAGGGACTTTCCATCAGAATTGGTCAACACTCGTTCGAACGGGACATCAGGAGGATTTCACCCAACCATTTTTTTATATGCAAAATGACAAAATCGATGCTAGTCCTTTTTGGCAGCTGGTTCCAAAGGCTGGTTATTCTATAAACACCCACATCAAGAATATCCAAACGCTAGCTGACGTATTGAATTATGCGGCTTTTTCAGAGTCCTTATTTTCAGTATTGACTGTATTCGAAAATAGAGCACTGGTACGAGCGTATTTGCTAAATACCTTTTTCGCAGATCTCAAAAATCTTTACGATGCAGCGAAGCAATCTGGAGAATCTTACCTCAAAAATATCGAGGGGTATATTTTGAATGAAATGCCACCCGTTCAAAGACTGCAAGTTGCCGAAGAGGAAATGGTGTATGTACGAAATGGAACCTTCAAAAAATGGATCCCAAAGATCTATCAAAACACCTGTTGCATCTCAGGAATGAAGTTAGTCTCCGCTTACGGCTATAGCTTGTTGGATGCTTGCCATATCATCCCGTTTAGCAAAAACCAAGACGATCGAGTGACAAATGGTCTGGCGCTATGCCCAAATCTTCACCGGGCTTTTGACAGAGGATTAATTTCGATTGATGCTGATTATAAAGTTATTGTTTCCGATCAAATTATGGAGGACAAATCCCATCCCTACGGACTTACGCACTTTATCGGCAGGCGAATTCTACTGCCAAGTGAAAGGCACCATCAACCCGCTCAAGAGAATTTGGAATGGCATCGATTGAGTACATTCTCAAAGTAAGGCTGGTAATTAGGAAAACAAGCTACTAAAAACCGGTAAAGCGTACGAGGAATTGTAACGCGCATCCTCTTGAAGAATTTATGGAATCTACCATACGAGAGAGACAAACCGCTCTTGATCAATTTTATAAACCGATATATTGCCGGATCGTACTCATGGTTACTTTCTCCAAATCCCAATCAATTTTGGGCACATCTACCTGCATTTCGTTATCCCACCAAATAGTATTTGGGAAGCTGGTTTTAGGGACCAAAAGCCCCATGAACTTATTATTTTTTATCAGAACTGTGATGGTTACATTTTCCATGATTTTAGGATTTAGTGTTGAATATTATTTTAGTCGGTCTAGGAAAAATTGAAGCCCTATAGCATAGATATCTGCACCTTCCTTTTCGCAAATCTCAAAGCAGGTATCCAACAGTTCGTTTCGGATATCGGCTTCTTCTGTGGTGTAGGAGGCAAGAAGGGTATGTATATTGATGTAGTTTTTGAAATTCTCATTGTGAGCAAGGAAAATAATTAGACCTTAGATTTCATATCCCTTTTCGATTTTTTTAAGAAACTCCGAAATATCACGATTGTCTGAAGGTGGATTACTTGTTTCTCCAAAGCTTTCAAACTCATGCCATTCGTGATCAATCTCAGGATTATATGGATGGAAGTGGAGCCGAGGAAGATTCCAATCTTGAGGTATGAAATATTCCTGTGAGATTAATTTAGATCGAAGTAGCACATTGGCATCTTGCAATGCTAATCCATTAGGATCAGTAAAAATCACAAAATCAAATTGCTTGTAATTGGCACCGTCTCGGTAGAGGTAGTTAAGTTGAAGGTTTGCCAT
>JBDNIP010000797.1:0-2454 GCA_041688245.1 Algoriphagus sp. | reverse complement strand
GCAAAGGAGGTTTGATCGTTTTTCTCATCACTGACCATGGAGGCTTCATCGATGATGTAGAGTTTTTCGGATTGATCGTCAGGGTTTCGAATATCAAACCGCAGGCTCATCTGTCCAAAATCTTCCGCGGTGGGATTTTTCTTCTCAGGATCGGCATCGCCTTCGATTTCTTTGAAGTGATAGAGTTCGGAGTGAATGGTATGAGCCCGGAGGCCGGTCTTGGCACTCAGCACTGCCGCTGCTCTACCTGTAGGAGCAAGAAGGGAAAATACGCTTCGCTTTTCGTTGAGATGATTTCCCAAATATTGAAGCAGCGTAGTTTTGCCTGTGCCCGCGTAGCCTTGGAGGATGAAGATTTTAGCATCGGGATCTTCCAGAAAAACAAGTAGTTGCTCAAACGCCTCAGATTGTTGGGAATTGAGCTGTATGGCTGGGGCTTGGCTCATGGTCAGTAGTGACGGAATTGAACAAATTCAAATTTAGAGATTTTGGTGCCGTCAGGGCGGACTTCGGTGGTACGATGGGTAGTGGATGCCAAAACGGTAATGCCGTGAGATTTGAGCAGCTCCACCAGTTTGAAGGTAAAGGTGAGTTCTCCCATTAGGTGCACGGCGGCAGGTTTGAGCTCTCTAATTTGATTTAGAAAGTTGAGAGCTAATTTATGCACATAGTCTTCGTCATCTTGGGGATCGATCTGAGGGAAGGGCAGATCTATGATTGATCCGTAAAGCTTCTTGGCCGCATCCCTTTGTTGTTCAGGCCAGGTACTGGAGGGATGATTGGAAAGGTTTAAAAGTTGATCTCCAAAATAGTTAGATTCGTCTTTATCAAATTCAATATTACTTCTGTCCTCGAAAATTTTTTCAACTCTGGAAATAAATTTTTCAATTACAATTTTAAAATTTTTGGCAGGTGATGGCATTGAACGCATTCCAGCATGATTAATATCATTTCTTGGTGTACCAATCTGAACAAAAATATTAGCTAATTCTCCATAACCAATTTCAATTACGGCTTGAACAACATTTTCGAATTCATCTGGGACTGTCCCCTTTTGTTGCTTAGTATAGGTAGCGAAAAGTATTTCTTTGCAATTCTCTCTACTTGTTTGATCTAAATAATCAATTTTCCCAATTTTGGTGAGTGGAAAAAATTCAACTCTTTCATCCTCTTTTTTAATAAGCTGGTTTAATTCTATTATAAAATGAGTAAGTAGACCCTCCTGAAACTGGGTAAAGGCTTGCTGAATATAATTGTGACTAACACACCATTTTACAGCTTCTAACCATCGCAATGACTTAGCATTCGCAATTCCTATTGTTTTTTCTTCTAGTAACTTAAAAATCTGTTTAAAAGGTTTAATTTCTGATGAAGAGGATTGTAAACGTATTAGTTTTTCTGAATAACTTTTAAGATCTTGATTAATAAGAATATTGAGTCTATTTGTTTGTAAAGATTGTGTCAACTCCAAGAGGTTCTTTATTACTTGATTGGAATCTTGATTTACTTGATCTCTAGTTTCTGGATTTTTTAAAAGGTAAGATAATGGTTTTTGACTCACCTCCTGAAGTGCGGAAGCCTCTCCAAATTTTATAAAACTACCAACGGCAGAAGTCCAAGACTGAAATTCAAGCAAAGTTTTTAAGTCAATAATAGGAGCATTCAGATCCTCAATTTTCATTTCTTTTACTTCCTGAAAAGACCCAAGCTTTTCAAAAGCACCGTAATGAATACCTAATACAGCAATGTTTTTGGTTGTTTTGAGATAGTTCAGAAGCACAATACCCAGCATAGGTAGAAACCTAAAGGCGTGCGTAATATCTAGTATAATTTGATCGCCTTCTTGAATTTCATCAGCGATTGTTTCGAAGATAGACCAGACTTCTTCTTGTGAGAATCCTTCTTTAATTCGCTTATGATGAATTTGAAATTGATAGCCCTCCTTTTGAAGAATTTCTAACTTACTGTTCAAGCCAATATTAGGGTGATTATATTCTTTTGTTTTGTTGTCTAGTTGGCCATTATCCCAAAAGTTCATCTTTTCAGCCTTTTCGGTCAAAAAGAGAAGGACTTGGTCCTGACTTGAAAAATCTTTAGCATAGAGCTGGACTAAAGCATCTTGAATATATTTTACATTTTCAACTTTCTTATTTGGCTGGCCTTCTAAGTAGTAATTACAATCAAGGTAGTTATTGGTACCGAGAAAGGAGAGGAGGATTTTTCTAGCCATGATTATGTTTTTTGAAATTTTTGAATTAATAATTGTAGTTTATCAGTACTATTAGCTTTAAGTAAATCGATGCCTGTGGAATTTCTAAAAGTCTCGATGTCTAGGATTCGCTCCACACCTAGATTATGTCTGATATTTTCCAGTCGATCTAGAGCCTGCTCATCTTCGGTAAACTCTCCCAAGTAGGCAAAGTACTTTTTGCATTTCAGTCCAAAATTCTGTGT
>JBDNIP010000796.1:0-4446 GCA_041688245.1 Algoriphagus sp. | reverse complement strand
GTCCTTGTGATGTTCATGTGGATCGAGTAGGTCGAAGATTAGGTTTGATCACCAGAAAGCAGACTGACTGGCAGACTGCGATCGAGCTGACTGAGCGACTGCGAGAATTTGATTCCGAAGATCCAGTCAAATATGACTTTGCTTTATTTGGATTAGGGGTCGAGGAGAAGTTTCAATGAAACTTCTTCAGCTCGGGAGCATTTGCAACTGTTGAGAATTCTTGTGCCAGTCGAATAGCATAGCTATCCAATAACTCCATTACTCTTTTTTGGTCTTTTGATTTTACAATCAGTCCCGCATGATAGGCAAGGGGAACTCTAAAACAAACCTCCTTCTGATCAAAACTACTCAAGTCCGGATATTCAAAGTGAGCTAGCGTTAAAAGTATTCCAGCATAATTTTTAGTCACTTTTGGCAATTGATACTTTAGGCCTTTCGCTATTGCATCCTCGATTTTAGCCCATTCTGCCCACAGATTTAAATTCGTAGCAGCTTCAACCATTTCTGCCAAATGTGCACCACCTACTCGAGAAGAAGTCTCTAAGAAATATATTTCTCCAGTCTCGTTCGATTTGATGAATTCAGTATGGGTAGCACCTGATTTCATGCCAAATGCCTTCATGATTTCTGCATTGGCTTTTTTGATTGCCTTTTCGTCATCAGAGCCATATTTCAAACTTGCAGATCGGAAGATTCCCCCTCCTTGGGAAATTTCCATAGGGGTGGAGAGGTACTTGGATACGGAGCAGAATATATTTTTTCCATTCAGCATCAAGCCATCAGCATGGTATACATCTCCCGGCTTAAATTGCTCCACGAGGTAGTGAAGCCGATTTTCTCCAAGTTTGTGGATGTTTTTCCATAAATTCTCTTTGTTCTCAACTTTGATGATACCGTATGCCGAGGCTTCTGATCTTGGTTTTAAAACCCAAGGTGCTGGAATGTGATCTGCAAACTGATTGATTTCTTCATCGTTGAAAAGTGGAGCGAATGCTGGGACCTTAATGCCGGAATCTTGTGCTTTAATTCGCATGGCTAGTTTGTCACGGAAAAATCTGCCTGTGGTCTGACCCATTCCAGCAATTCGGAGGTTTTCACGTAGAAAAGTTGCTTTTTCGACATCGTAATCATCCAAAGCGATAATAGCCTCGATTTTATGATTTTTCATCAACCCGCCAACTCCCTTCATCAATAGATTTAAATCCCAGTCCAAGTCTTGGCCTGGCATATAGAACACTTCATCGATGTATTCAAAGGCCCAAGGTTTATCTTTTAATTTCTCTGAAGTGATCAGGAAAACTCGGTTTCCTTGTTTTTTCAAAGCGATTAGAAAGGCATTTCCTTTGAAAAAATTAGAAATGCACAAAAAGGTTTTCCCTGGCTGATCCATACTTAAAGCTGATTTTCGATGAATTTAAGTAATAATAGCACGCCAAAAGCAGTCCCTGTTTTTGTTTTTGAAAATTCACTGTCATCATAAGCTACACCTGCGATGTCTAGATGAGCCCAGTTTGGATGCGCATGAATAAATGCTTCCAGAAATTTCGCTGCGGTGATGGCACCGGCAATAGGTTTGCCGTGATAATTTTTGATATCGGCGATCTCGCTGTCCATTTCTTTACGATAGCTTTCCCACATTGGCAATGGCCACACTTTTTCACCGGATTGCATTCCGGCAGTTTGGAGTTGCAAACTTAATTTTTCAGAATTAGAAAAGAGCGCTCCACATTCATAACCAAAAGTAGCGACGCTGCTGCCAGTCAAGGTAGCGAAGTCAATGATTTGATCAGGGTTGTAGTTTTTAACTAAATAGGAAAGACCATCCGCTAAAATCAGCCTGCCTTCTGCATCGGTATCAATCACTTCAATACTCAATCCTGCATGACTTTGGATTACTTCACTGGGTAAATAGGCATCTTTATCGATCGCATTTTCCACAGCGGGTACGATTGTAGTTAAAGTAATTGGAAGCTTCAGGGCAGCGATCAATTGGGTCGCTGCAAGAACTGTCGCGGCGCCTCCCATATCGGATTTCATATGCACCATTCCTTGGGTTTTCACATTCAAGCCACCTGTATCAAAGGTGACTCCTTTGCCTACTAAACCCAAGTGAAACTTGGCCTCAGGGTGTGTATAGTTTAGAATGATAAATTTTGGCTCTTTGGCACTTCCCCTTCCTACTGCAAGGAAAGCATCCAGGCCTTCTTCCTTGGCTTTTTCCGAATCAAAAATGCGCACATTCAAATCAAGTGATTGCGCAAGTTTAGTGGCCCAATCTGCCAAATAGGATGGAGTCAGTATATTTGGAGGAAGATCTACAAGTCGGAACGCTTCTATTTTCGCTTTAGCAATTTCTTGTGCACGATTCATCGTCAATTCAATATTTTCTATTCCACTGCTAACTTCACAGCTCAGCTTCGAAAAATCTTTTTTCTTGTCTGCTGCTCTTTTGAAGAAATCCACCGAATAGCCACCGAGTTGGAAGCCCACCAAAGCAGCTTCAACTTGATTTGCGATAAATGCCTGTGCGAAGTCAATTTTTACTGCATGCGTGATTAGATCAGCTTGTTTAGATAGGATCCTGCGAAAACTTTTTTCGATCGATTCATATTCTGGAGATTTTCCCAATCCGACAAGAAAGATCAAAGTATCCTCTTGCTGAAATAGATAGGTCGAATCTTTCTTCCCTGAAAATATTGCAGTCGATAGCATCAAATCAGGAAGCTTTTCCAGCATCATTTCTTTGAAATTATCTTCTAGAATAGGGACAATTCGGAGGTCAACGATCGATGGGTTGTTTGTACTTGGTTTAAGATTCATAGTTAGTTAAGATTCACTGTTACTGAAGAAAAGCCATTCGATTGCTTTTGGAAATTCGTCACTCCAATAGACTTCATTATGCTTCCCATCCATATTTATACTTAAGCGGATTTTCATTTTTCCCTGAAGACTTTCACGCTTGAGTAGCCGCTTTCGCAATTTGGTAACATGAGAGATCATGGTATCGCTTTCATCACCACCCGCATACAAGTATAGCCTTGTTTCCGAAGGTTCAAAGAAGTCCAGAAAACCCAGTTTGATTTTTGGAATTACCCAAAGGGAAGGGGAGAAGACCATCAGCTTTCCGAATACTTCCGGATAAATAAGTCCTGAGAAAATACTGACTAGACCTCCCATGGAACTCCCACCTATACCTGTAGATTCCCGATCTGATTTGGTTCGGAAAGTTCTATCCACGAAGGGCTTCAAGGTGTCAGTCAAAAACCGAATGTATTGCTTTCCCGAACCTGCTCCCAAGAGTGTCTGACCCACATTGTATTCCTGTAATCGCTCCGACTCGGCATGCGCTACAGCGATGATAATGATCTTTCCAATCCCGTAATCTGACATTACAGCGAGCTTCTTATCGATCTCCCAATTACCAAAATCAGTATTTTCATTAAAGAGATTTTGGGCATCCTGGAGGTAAAGGACCGGATAAGATTCCTCGCTTGTATCATAATCGTGAGGTAATAGCGCCCAGATTTTTCGAGTTTTGTTCAATTGGGGGATTTCAAACTCCTCAGAGATCAAATGAATCTTGGGAAGTTGACTCGGTCTGTACGGAAGCCAGTTTTTTCGCCATTTGGCTACTTTTTCTGTTCTCAGTAGCTTTTCATCATTCCAGTGTCTGTTGGGGGTCTTGTTGCCGTATTGGTCGATTTCTACTTCTGACCAATCACCTTTAGTAAATTTGTAGGTCAGCTCTTGTTGAAATTCTTTTCCCTGGGGAAATTCAAACTCATATTTCCCTTTGGATATTTTTCTCATCAAGAACTTGGAATCCTGAGTTTTCCAGCCGTTAAAATCTCCAGAAATATATACAGGTCTGTCATCATCATCAGGCGTACTTAGGTTCAGTCTTTTAGCCCTTAACGATTTATCTGGACTAACGTGTATAGTTTTTGAGTTCATATTAAAGTGAAAGCTGTCGCTGTCTGAGATGCTAAAATAAGACATCCACTGATAATGTCTCTAAACCGGCACTTTCTTATATTTCTTGATCGGGCCTAAATCTGATTTCTTCTGGATAGGGAAACATATGAAGAAACTCTCCAGCATTAATTTTCTCTAGTATTTGCTTCCAATGATCAGCATCAAAAAGCGCTTTGTGATGCGAAATAAATTTCTCCTTGATGTCGGACCTTCCGATCATCCAGCGTTTAAATTCTATTGGAAAAATATCATTCTTTGCTATAGAATACCATGGCTCTGGAGCATAAATTTGCGCATAGGTTTCTGCCTTTGGCTTGATTCTAAAATTCATTTTAGTGAGAAATTCGATCTCATCGTAGTCATAAAAGATTACTCTTTTTTGTCTGGTCAATCCAAAATTCTTGGTCATCATATCACCGGGAAAAATATTAGCCTGTGCGAGTTGAAGGATTGCTGATCCGTAATCAATGG
>JBDNIP010000795.1:0-1867 GCA_041688245.1 Algoriphagus sp. | reverse complement strand
TTCATAGCCTGCACCCGCTCAAAATAAGTGATTTGCTCGGCACTAATTCCGGTTTTCGCCCCAGTTATACTGTTTGACGAAACCATATAAATAAAGCCATTGGTATTTTGATCGATTTCCCGAATCCGCTGTTCGCTAGTTGCCGGGGAAATTAAGAAGGTATTAACCAAACCATACTGATCGAATAGGGTCTTATAATCTTCCAAATATTGCTGCATCGGAAGATCAGGTAAGATCAAGCCATCAATACCTACTTCTTTACATTTCTTGCAGAATTCTTCCATTCCGAACTGAAGTATAGGATTCAAGTACCCCATCATGACGACTGGTACATGGATTTTGGTCCGAAATCCGATTAATTGCTGGAATAACTTTTTCAAACTCATCCCATTTCCCAGGGCAATCATATTGCTATCCTGAATCGTTGGTCCATCAGCTATTGGATCAGAATATGGTACTCCAATCTCTATAATATCTGCTCCACCGGCTTGTATTGCCTCCATAGTCAGCACGGTATCCTCTAAATGGGGGAAACCAGCGGTAAAGTAGATCGAGAGCACCCGCTCTTTTTTTGTCTTGAATAGTTGGTGTATTCGGTTCATTTGTATTTAAGATGAATGATAGATGTCAGATGCATGGTATAAATATCCAACATCTGACATCCAAGGTCATTTTTTAGTAATTACCCCATTTGATATAGGTATCCAAATCTTTGTCGCCTCTGCCTGAGAGATTGATCACAATAACATCGTCTTTACGATATTCGATCAGATTCAATGCGTGAATCGCATGGGCGGTCTCAATTGCGGGAATAATTCCCTCCGTTCTACTAAGTTCAATCCCTGCATTCATAGCATCTTCATCCTCAACAGCGACGAATTCCGCCCTGCCAATATCAAACAAATGAGCATGCACTGGCCCAATACCAGGATAATCCAGACCAGCAGATATGGAATGTGGCTCCACTACCTGACCATCTTCAGTCTGCATCAAAAGTGTTTTTGCTCCATGTAGGATTCCTGGAGTACCCAGGGCAGTCGTAGCAGCAGATTTTCCAGAATTCACACCTAGACCTGCTGCTTCCACAGAAATCAGTCGAACTTCCGGCGTATTGTAATAGTGATAAAAAGAACCTGCAGCATTGGATCCACCTCCTACGCAAGCGATGATTGCGTCCGGATTCTCACGGCCTTCTTTTTCTAGCAATTGCCATTTGATCTCTTCAGAAATAACAGATTGAAATCTTGCAACCATTTCTGGGTAAGGAAGGGGACCAACAACGGAACCTATGATATAGTGTGTTCCCACTGGATCATTGATCCATGCACGCATCGCTTCATTTGTCGCATCTTTTAGAGTTTTTGATCCTGAGATAGCCGGGACTATTTTGGCTCCCAGTATTCGCATTCGCTCTACGTTGGGACGCTGGCGATGAATGTCCAATTCACCCATGTAAATTGTGCAATCCATACCCATCAGCGCACAGACAGTAGCTGTTGCCACTCCATGCTGTCCAGCACCTGTCTCAGCAATAATTCGTGTTTTACCAAGCTTCTTTGCTAGGATAATCTGTCCGACTGTATTGTTGACTTTATGAGCTCCGGTATGACAAAGATCTTCACGCTTGAAATAGATTTTTGCGCCATACTTCTCTGACATTCGCGTTGCGAAATACAATGGCGTCGGTCGACCTACAAAGTCTTTGAGCAGGCTTTGAAACTCATCCTGATATTCTTTGGTGGCAACTATTGCCTCATAATTTTCGCGCAGCTCTTCAATGTTTGGATGCAACATCTCAGGAATGTATGCGCCTCCAAATTTCCCATAAAAGCCTTTTTCGTCCACTCTGATCATATTATTGATGTTT
>JBDNIP010000116.1:0-4802 GCA_041688245.1 Algoriphagus sp. | reverse complement strand
TTGATTTGCTTCTTGCTGAGGCAAATTATCCTGAGATTCTGGGAATGAAATTAAAGGCGGGTAGATTTCTGGATTCCAAAAGTGCTACAGACTTGACAGAAAATATAATCGTCAATGAAAAGTTTTTATCAGCTCTGGGTTTGAGCTTTCCCCTAGAAGAAGCTATTGTTTTGGATTCAATAGAATATCAAATAGTTGGGGTGGTGGCTGATTTTCATACCGAGTTTTTCCAACGGCCTATGGTTCCAACGGTTCTTCGGGCTACCGAAGCAAGCACTTACGACTTTCTGACCTTGGAAATCAGTCCAGGGTCGGCTAGTAGCGCCATGGAGTTAGTGAAGGTGAGTTTTAGAGAAATATTCCCTAACGGCCTTTTTGAGGGCAGGCTTCAGGCAGATGTATTTGAATTCTCATTCAATGATGTGCGAGGAGTTCAAAACATCATTCTTTTCTCAGCGATTCTTACGGTACTTCTCTCGGCCATGGGTCTATATGGCTTGGTTTCTTTGAATATGAGTTCAAGAATCAAAGATTTCTGTATTCGGAAAGTATTCGGAGCGGAGATGGGAGACCTATCCAAAAAGCTGTTCAGGAGGTATCTGATAAGTTGGGGAATAGCTTCGGTTTTGGGAGGTGTTTTATCTTTTATACTAGTAACCTCATTCTTAAACAACTTCTTCGCCTTCCATTCGGGCGTAGGTTTGCTTCCTCTTGCCAGTGGTGTTTTTGGTTTACTTCTGGTGATTGGAGTGACTGTTAGTTCGCAATTATGGAAGGTGTACAAGGCTAATCCATCTTATATTTTGAAGTCGGAGTAGGGGGAAAGAAGGTAATGGAAAGAATCAGGAAGACCTTTTCATCAGATTGAAATAGGCTTTTTGTTAAGAAATTAGAATATTTTAGTAACCACTGATGTAGCGCATACTGTTTTAAAGGGACAGAAATGTAGCAGACAGTTTGATAATTTTATGTCAAGTACTAAAAGTTAATAGGATAGGTAGATTGGAGATTGAAGCCTCCTTTTGGAAATTAAAAACCAGTTTGATAAGACTATTTGAGCTTTCCCTTAAGACTGAAATTTGACTCAAAGCGATGATCAAAGCGGAGTATTTAAGAAATATCAGCTTAAGATCGAACGACCTGCAGGTATTCAAACGAAATAAGCCATAGCCTCGATTTTTTTAAATTTACTTGCTTTCAACCACTTGCATATTTGGAGTTTGAAATCCCCATTTTTTTAATAACATTAGTTTACATTTTTAAAATGATCTTTTTTAAAGGAGACTTCCTAAAAAAACAGGAAAATGACAACTAAACATTTAAATAAAAATGATTCAACTTGACTTCAACTTGACTTTCATCTACTAACCTATGGCTCTTAAAAAATCAGAACTATACAGTTCCCTTTGGGCAAGTTGTGATGCCCTTCGAGGTGGCATGGATGCCTCTCAATACAAAGATTACGTCTTGGTGATGCTTTTCCTCAAGTACGTGTCTGACAAAGCCCATTCGGATCCAAATGCATTGATAGAAGTCCCGGAAGGCTGTAATTTCAGAGATATTGCTGCCCTCAAGGGCCAAAAGGATATTGGTGAAAAAATAGATATTGCCATTGGCAAACTTGCTGAAGAAAATGCCCTGCAAAATGTGATCGATATGATCAGCTTCAACGATGAGGAGAAGCTAGGCAAAGGCAAGGAGCTAATAGACACGGTTAGTAAGTTGGTTGCAATCTTTGAAAAGCCTGAGCTCAATTTCAGTAATAACAATGCTGGTGGTGATGATATTCTTGGTGATGCATATGAATTCTTGATGCGCCACTTTGCAACAGAATCAGGTAAGGCAAAGGGGCAGTTTTATACGCCATCCGAAGTCAGCCGGATTATGGCAAAAGTATTGGGAATCCGAAAAGATGAAGTGGGCCAATCCTTCTATGATCCGACTTGTGGATCTGGATCTCTGCTCCTGAAGATTGCCGATGAATGCAATGCCTCCACCTCGCTGTTTGGTCAGGAGAAAGATGTTTCCACTGCTGCCTTGGCGAAGATGAATATGATTCTTCATGATAATCCGACAGCCAGAATCGAGAAGGGTCAAAGCACGCTTTCTAATCCACTTTTTCTGGATGATCGAGGTGATATGAAAACCTTCGATTACGCTGTAGCCAATCCTCCTTTTTCTCTAAAAAACTGGATGCAAGGATTCAATCCAAGTGAGGACGAATTTGATCGATTTACAGGGTTTGGAGTTCCACCTGACAAGAATGGAGATTACGCTTTTTTGCTGCATATCATTCATTCGCTGAAGAGTAATGGTAAAGGAGCAGTGATTTTACCACACGGAGTACTTTTCAGAGGCAATGCAGAATCAGAGATTCGTCAAAACTTGCTAAAGCGGGGATTGATCAAAGGAATCATTGGACTTCCTGCCAACCTATTTTATGGTACAGGTATTCCAGCATGTATCATTTTGATTGATAAGGAAAATGCATCAACCAGAAAAGGGGTATTCTTTATCGATGCAAGTAAAGGCTTCATGAAGGATGGGAATAAAAACCGACTTCGAGATCAAGACTTACATAAGATCGTGGATGTGTTCACTAAGGAAATCCAACTTGCTAAATACAGCAGAATGATTCCCTTGGAAGAAATTGCTGAGAAGGAATACAACCTGAATATTCCCCGATACATCGACAGTACAGAATCAGAAGATATTCAAAACATAGAGGCCCATTTACTTGGAGGTATCCCCAATGCAGATATTGAAGCTTTGCAAAACTATTGGGAGGTCTATCAAGGATTAAAAAGCCATTTATTTGAACCGATTGATCGAGCTGGATTCAGTAGGCTGAAGGTGGCTAAAGAGGATACGAAGCAAGAAATCTTTTCTCATCCCTCATTTACAGCCTATTCGGAGAAAGTAAACCAGGTTTTTAAAAATTGGAAATCGGAGAATAAGCCCGCTTGCCTTGCAATTGATGCAGCGGTAAAGCCCAAGGAGTTTATTCATGAACTCAGTGAAAACCTATTGCTTTCCTTTACCAATCTCAATCTGATCAATCAATACGATGTCTACCAGCAACTGATGGATTATTGGATGGAGACGATGCAGGATGATGTATATCTGCTAGTCGCTGAGGGATGGAAAGCAGGGAAGCAGATTGAATACACCAAGAAAGCATTCGAGGGGAGATTGATTCCTAAATCCTTACTTATCCAACACTATTTCCAAAAAGAGCAGGATCTTCTCAATCAATTGGAAGCAGACAAAGAAGCACTGACTGCTCAGCAGGAAGAACTGGAAGAGGAACACAGTGGGGAAGATGGCTATTTCGCAGACTTAGATAAAATCAACAAAGCAACCGTGGCAGCTAGGTTAAAGGAGCTGAAGCTGACAAGTAAGCTCTTCCAAAAGGAGCGTATGGCAGCAGAACCTTCATCAGGCTATGGAGAAATAGGAGTACTGGAAAACTATCTGGAGCTAAGTGAAAACCAGACTACGCTGAACAAGAAGATCAGAGAGAAGCAAGCTGAACTGGATAAGAAGCTCTTGGGCCAATATGCGAAACTGACTGAGGAGGAAATAAAATCACTGATTGTCGACAACAAATGGATGTTCTATATGGAATCAACTATTCAGACCGAAATGCAGCGAATCTCCCAACGACTCACGCAACGGATCAAGGAACTAGGAGACCGGTACGATCAACCGCTTCCGGAATTGTCCAATGAAGTAATTCAATGGGAGGCCAAAGTCAGCCAGCACTTGGCTAAAATGGGGTATTCAATTTAAACGCTCTCGAACCAAATGGATAAGTTAAGTAAACCCGGCTACAAAAGAACCGAATTGGGATGGATTCCTGAGGATTGGGAGGTGTGGAAAATTGATCAAATAGCATTAAAAGTAGGCAGTGGTATTACTCCGAGTGGTGGCCAAAAAGTTTATAAAACTAGCGGAAGACCTTTTGTAAGGAGTCAAAATGTTAGTTGGGGAAAAATGAATTTGGAAGATATCGCATTTATAGATGATGAAACACACTCAAAATTCACCTCAACCGAAATACTTGAAGGTGATGTTTTTCTAAATATAACTGGGGCATCTATTGGGAGAAGCGCCGTCGCACAAACTGAACTGATTGGAGGAAACGTTAATCAACATGTATGTATAATTAGGTCAAACTTAAATGATATTAAGCCAAAATATCTTAACTGTTTATTACTTTCATTTTTAGGACAAAAACAAATATTTGATTTTCAAGCTGGGGGTAATAGAGAGGGTTTAAATTTCTATCAGGTAAGATCATTAAAATTCGCTCTCCCCCCTCTCCCCGAACAAACCACCATCGCCACAGTCCTAAGCGATATGGACAGCTATATCCAAAGTCTGGAAGCCCTGATCGCCAAGAAGCGCCTAATCAAGCAGGGAGCTATGCAAGAACTGCTTACTCCAAAGGAGGATTGGGAGGTGAGGAAGTTGACTGATATTGTTGATTATATCCATGGAAAAGCTCACGAACAATTTATTGTAGAAGATGGAAAATATATTGTTGTGAATTCCAAATTCATTTCCTCTGAAGGTGAGGTCAAGAAATATTCAGATTTTAGTTTTTGTACCGCTAAGGAAAATGACGTGCTTACCGTTTTAAGTGATCTTCCAAATGGAAAAGCTTTGGCTAAATGTTTTTTTGTATTGGAAGAAAAAAAATATGCGGTGAATCAACGGATTTGTATTTGGAGGCCAAAGTCTGCTCTACCTAGGTTTATTTTCTATTTGCTGAATCGAAACAAATATTTTTTAGGATT
>JBDNIP010000794.1:0-4640 GCA_041688245.1 Algoriphagus sp. | reverse complement strand
CTATGTTGATTTTAATACGGCTATTAATCTTTCAGAAATTGAATCAGAAAAAACCCCCATCGATATTGATTTTATCAAGGATAGGATTGTTCAGGTAGAAACTTTTCCGCTGGATATGCAAATAAATAGACAAATAAAACGCTATGGAGAAATTCTAGTAGAAATGAATGGGGACAGTGTGAGAGCAATACCAAACACAAAATCCTTTTTCATCGAGAATGAAGGCCATATTCAATTCTTATGAAAAATATTGAATCGCATCCTGGAATACCATTGATCAACCATCTTTCAGAGGTTGCCAAAAACTGCTTACGACTTGCCAAAGAAAACACCACAGATTTTGGATTGGATGCGAAAATTAAAGCTGATTTACTATTTATATGTGGTTTCTACCATGATTTAGGAAAGGCTACTTCTTATTTTCAGGAATATTTAAAAAATCCTGAAGTGAAATATAATAGACTCAAAAATCACTCCCTTCCTTCAGCGGTTTTTGTGTTTTACACTGTTCAAGAATATTTAAAAAATAAAAGGTTTGAGGATAATAAAACATTCCTATTAAGCACCCTCTGCTTTATAGTGGTAAGGAGGCATCACGGTAATCTGGGAAATTTTATTAATGAAATAAGTATTGACAATTTTAAGGAGGATTTAGAAATCCAGTTTAAATCAATAAATCAAGAAGCCATTCACGCAATAATTAACGAAGGTAATGAAAAATTAGAAGTATCAGTTGATTGGGGTAATTTTATGGATTGGTTCGAGAATGATGGGTATTCTAAAGCAACACGTTTTAAACAAATTGAATTCTATAGATTAAGTTTTCAGAAAGAATGGGGAAATTCTAAAAAATCTGAAACGTATTATCTTTTCTTGTGGATGTTTGGAGCTCTATTATTCTCAGATAAGTCAGATGTTATACTTGCTGGGAAATTCCCGGAAATAAAAAATCTTGATTTAAGATATTTAGCTATGTTTCGAGAAAAGAGGGGTTTTAATAATACTTCAACGGCTATTAATAATCTCAAAAATGAAGCTTATTTTTCGGTCATAGCATCTTTAGAAAATAAATTTAAAGCTTCCAATCATTTTTACTCTATTACTCTACCTACGGGTTTGGGAAAAACACTAACATCTCTTGGAGCTTCATTGAAATTAAAAGAATTAGCAAAACTAAATAATGGTAGAATTATTATAGCCATCCCGTTTACAAGCATTATCGATCAAAATTATGAAGTTTATCGTGAGGTTTTCAATGATCCTGATAACTCTTTGCTTTTAAAGCATCATCATTTAGCCGAACCAAAGTATAAAGAAAATGAAGACTCTGTCCGTAATTCTGAAGAAAGTCAATATTTAATCGAAACTTGGCAGAGTTCTGTGGTAGTAACAACTTTTGTACAACTCCTTGAATGTTTAATTACCAATAATAAAACTAAGCTGCTAAAATTTTCCTCTTTATCTAATTCTATAATTATATTAGATGAAGTTCAACAAATACCTCATCCATTATGGGGAGCTATCCGGCAAGCCTTTTTCTCTATTGCAGAACATTTGAATTGCTACATTATTTTGATGTCTGCAACACAGCCATTGATTTTCAAACCGCAAGAAGAAATCGCTGAATTAGTTGATAATCACCATAAGTACTACTCTTTTTTTAATCGTACAAAACTTATTAATAAAACAAGGGAAACAGTTTCTTTAGAAAACTTTAATGAGATTGTAGTCAATTATGCTTTGGAAAATCCGGCAAAGGACATTCTAATTATTCTAAATACAAAAAAAATAACTTTAGATACGTATCGCACTATTTCTGAAAGTATTGATTGTGAAGAGAACGAGTTATTTTATTTAACAACGCTCATTACTCCATTTGAAAGAAAACAAATAATTAGTGAAATAAAATCAATTACGAAAAGTAAGCGTCAAATAATTGTTAGTACACAACTTGTAGAAGCAGGTGTGGACATTTCAGTTGATACGGTTTTTAGAGCATTTGCTCCTTTAGACTCTATTATTCAAGCTGCAGGCAGAGCTAATAGATACGATGAAAAGGAAGTAGTAAGTGAAGTATATCTTTATAAAATCGAAGAATTGGAAAAAGTGACCTCCAAAATTTATGGAGCAGACTTAATAAAGAAAACTGAGAATGTCCTTAAAAATTATGAAATTGTTGAAGAAAAAGAATATTTAGAACTAATTCACGCTTATTTTGATCAGGTAAAAGATCTGTCAGATTATTCTCAAAACAAATATTTAAAAAGTTTACTAGCTCTCAATTTTGAAGAAACAGGAGAATTTCAACTCATTGAAGACACTAAATCAGAGTCTGTCTTTATTGGCCTGAATGAAAGTGCAAAAAGAGTCTGGAGACAATTTATGATAATTAAGGAAGATGAAGACTTAAATGCTTTTGAAAAGAAAAATGCTTTTGCCCAAATAAAAGCTAAATTTTATGATTATGTCATCAATATCAATGTCCGATACAATGAAAAGGATATTGGGCTTCCTTTTGAAGCAACTTTTGGATTTTATTTTATTGACGTAACAAACCAACCTAGGCCGATATATAATTGTAATTCAGATTATAGTAGAAATAAAGAAGGATATGTTTTTGACGGTATTGATGTTTTAATATTCTAACATATTTATTCCCCAAAACAAGTAATGAGATCATCACAAATCACACGCATCCAATTCCCCGAAATTAAATTACTGACCCGGGATGCTCATAAACTACGCGGCTACTTTGGCAATTTGTTTAAAGAGCATTCTCCACTGCTGCATAATCATTATGAAGACGGAAGCTTTCGCTATCGCTATCCCGCAGTGCAATACAAAGTCTTGGCAGGTGTCCCTACCCTTATCGGTATTGGTGAAGGGGCTTCTTTGTTGCCAAAGCTATTCTTGAAAATCAAAGAACTGGAGTTGGATGGACTATCCTATCCCATTCACAGCAAAAACATACAGCATAGCGAAGAGCAAATAGGATTCTCAGAAGAACTTCAGACGTACCGTTTTGAAACATTATGGATGGCATTGAATCAGGAAAATCATCGTACCTACATGAAACTAGCCACTAATCTAGAAAAGAAAAAAATGCTCAACAGTATACTGGTCGGACATGTCCTGAGCCTATTCAAGAATATGGAGATAATACTGGATACTGAGCAACGGCTGATGGCGATGACCCAGCTGCAGGAAAAATCAACCCAGTTTAAGGATAATACTATGGTCGCATTTATCGGTGAATTTGTAATCAATGCCCATATCCCAGATGGATTGGGACTGGGCAAATCAGTTTCAAGAGGATTTGGTACGGTGAAGAAAACATAGGCTATGCAGATCTTTATCAATACCTACGGTACCTACCTTCATGTCAAAGATGACATGTTTGAGATCAAAGTAAAAGAGGATAAAACTAAGCCTGCCAAGGTAAATCATATCGCAGCGCATAAAGTCACCTCATTTATTCTTTCCAAAGGATCTGCGATAACCACTGATGCCATCGCTTTGGCCCTTCGACACAACATTGATATCGTGGTGGTGGAGAAAGACGGCCATCCAATGGGGAGATTTTGGCATAGCAAATTGGGAAGCACTACCAAGATCCGTAAGCGTCAACTCCAGGTATCTATGGACCAGGAAGGACTACAGTATGTCAAGAGTTGGCTGGTAGCAAAACTTGAAAATCAAGCAGATTTTATAAATGATCTTAAAAAGAACCGGCCTTCACTTCAGGAAAAACTAGAACTACGAGTTGCCTCAATCCTAGAGCTGCGCACCAAAATAGCACAAGTAGAAGGCAGTTCTGTAAATGAAGTTGCAGATAGTATCAGAGGATGGGAAGGATCGGCTGGAAGGCATTATTTTGAATCGCTATCGCTGTGTATTCCTGATACATTTTCATTTAAAGGCAGGAGTTTCCGCCCGGCAAAAAATCCATTCAATGCCATGCTCAACTATGCCTATGGTATACTCTACAGTCGTGTGGAACGTGGGTTGATGCTTGCAGGACTTGATCCTTATGTAGGCTTTATGCACAGGGACGACTACAATACCAAAAGTCTCGTATTTGATTACATTGAGTCCTATCGTATCCATGCTGAGCGCTTTGTCTTTCGATTATTCACAGGAAAAAAGATTAACAAGGCGTTTTTCGATGAATTTAATGGAGCCGTTTCTCTCAATGCTGAGGGTAAGGCATTTTTTGTGAGCCCATATCTAGAATACTTAGACAGTGAAAAAATCCGGTATGCTGGGAGAAATCAGACACGCATGAATGCACTACAAATGGAAGCACACAAATTTGCCAATATGTTAATTGAAAAAAGTGATGAAAATTAAGCTGGTATGATTGTTTGGGTATTGTATGATATAAAAAATGACAAGGCAAGAACTAAGATTTCTAAAATCTGTAAGCATTCTGGACTCTATCGGGTGCAGTACTCCTGTTTTTTAGGTACTTTAAATAAAAATGAGAAAGATAGCCTGCAACTGGAAATTGAATCCTTACTAGACGACACTGTTGATAAGGTGTACATTTTCAATATGAGCAAGGATGAATTAAAAAGTTGTGCTATGCTGGGACAGGCATTTGATGAAAAATTGATCAGTGATGAAGTAAAATCCTTATT
>JBDNIP010000793.1:0-5878 GCA_041688245.1 Algoriphagus sp. | reverse complement strand
TCATCGGCTTGCCTCGCTGTGGCGGGCCTTCCGGTTGAGGAAAGAAAATTAGGTTAGCGGCATAATTGCCGGATACTCAGACTAAGCATTGCATTTAAGAACATCCAAGCTTCTGGTTATTTTATTTACTCAGATCCCGAATTTTAATCTCCTTGAAAAGTACTCCCTGTCCTTCACTTTGTAAACCGATATAACCGGAAGTCAGTGGTTTACCATCTACCTTAAAATCAGGATCAAACCGATTGGCTACTCCTCCACCGATTTGGGGTAAAGCGTAAGTCAAAACGGTATCCCCATTCACTAAATGATGGACAATGGAATCTCCAAAAACAATTAAATCTGCTCTGACCCACTCATCCCATTTGAAAGTGGGTGAACTCGATTCGATGCAATGTCTTGGATCAATTTTTCCTTCGAAAACCACATCAGTTCCCGGTGAACACATATTGCCTGTAGGTCTTGCGACCCCTTCTTTCTCCTGTGCCAGCATTTGATATTCTACAGAAATAGGCCAATCCTGCTCCAATAATATACTTTCTGGTGATTGCGAGTGAAACATTACACCACTGTTTCGATAAGTATAGGTAGCAGCATCAGCTAGCCATTCTTCAGTGAATCGATATTCCCAAGTCAGATGAAAGGATGAAAATGGTTGCTCATAAAACAGGTGTCCATAGCGATTATCAAAAGTCTCATAGTCGGAATAATTGACTTCTAAAATCCCGGCACTTGCACGAAAGGTATTTGCATAGTTTTCACCGGACGGATGATGGTGGATTTTTGGAATCCAACCTGACAGGTCTTCGCCATTAAAGAGTAGTTGCCATTCGGACTTTTCCTGATTTTTTATAGAATTTTTTTCGCTTTTCTTTGCTATGAAGGCAAAAAGTACGAGCACTGGGGCAAGCGCTATAAAAATTAAATAGTTCAACTTTTCCATAGTGAGATAAATTTGGTCACTCAATATGAAAAATATTTAGGGAAAAATTTACCTGCCTAAAATTATCAATTCAGAAGATACACTGATTAAAAACATGCTTTGGAGCACAGGTTCCTTAATGATGATCATCCCGATAGATGTAGCGATAACAGTCAACTGTACAGCACACTTAATGCTTCCAATCGTAGCTATCAATTTGCTCTAGACAAGCTTTAAGCAATGCAATTGAATCTTCAATGTCCTGTTTATGCGCCATTTCGATCACTTGATGAAGATTACGTGTCGGAATTGAAATAGCTCCAGCGATGGACCCTTGCTTACCCATACGCTGTACACCAGCTGTATCGGTACCTCCGGCTGTTAGAATTTCGGGTTGCCAAGTAATTTTTTCTTTGATGGCAGTCTGTTTCATGAACTCCACCATACGGTAATCACAGATCGTCATCGCATCCATGATCTTGATGGCAGTACCTTTCCCAAGTTCAGTTACTTTCTCATGCGACTGGGCTCCGGGTACATCAAAAGCGATTGTAGTATCTAAGGCAATTCCAAAATCCGGATTAATGCTATGTGCCGCAACGTTTGCTCCTCGAAGTCCTACTTCCTCTTGAACCGTAAAGGTTGCATAAACATCGTAAGCGGGGTTATTCAATTGCTTTAGTGTCTCGATGAGGATAAACACTGCTACGCGATTATCAATTGATTTACAATTCACACAATCTCCCATCTCGATCAATTCCCGATCCCGAGTCACTGGATCTCCAATCGTAATCCATTTTACCACCTCTTCTTTGGACATTCCCAAGTCTATGAAGAAGTCAGTGGTCTTTGGGAGTTTTGTTCGCTCTTCGGCAGACATCACGTGAATTGGTTTACTTCCCATCACACCCACCAGGTCTTTTTTGCCATGCACGATAACCCGCTGGGCAGTCAGCGTTTTGGGATCAAATCCTCCGAGCGTATGGAATCTCAAAAAACCATTTTCATCGATATGTGTCACGATAAACCCGATTTCATCCATGTGGGCGGCAATCATGACACGTTTCCCATCCGGATTACGAACACCTCTTTTGATTGCAATCACATTACCAAGATTATCCACTTTTACCTCATCCACAAGTGGAGTCACTTGCTCGATGACGAAATCTCGAACTCGCTTTTCAAATCCCGGAGGTCCGGCGATCTCACAGATTTGCTTCAAAAGAGGGACATTGATAGACATATTGGATTTATGATTTAAGTGATACGATGTATGACATGGTAAATTTTCTAAGCTACCACTGTCACTAAATGATTGAACTCATTCAACCCTTCCATAAAAGGAAAGCTGTGGATAGAAATTTTACCGTTTTGAAGATTAATTAATAGGCTCTGACGGTCTTACCGTCCATAAAGTTGACAAAGGATTTATTTACCACCACAGTACCCCCTTCCGTCGGGTAATCCCCCGTAAAATACCAGTCCCCCGTATGGTTTGGGATACATTTTTTCAAATTTTCGACTGTTTGAAAAATTACCTGTACTTCTGCCTTGATGTTAGCTGAGGTAACGATTTGTGCAATTTTATTTGAAATTTCATCAGGAGTAAACTTACTATACACTCCCTTCACAAAATTTTCTTTCCCCTCCAAAGAAGAGGCAGCCTCTTCATACACCTGATCCAGGACATTATCCATTTTTTGCTCTTTGAGCAAAGCTAGTGCAGCGCGGAATGCTATGAATTCCTTCATTTTAGACATGTCGATCCCATAACAATCAGGATATCGGATTTGCGGAGCAGAGGAGACAATGATGATTCGCTTCGGATTTAATTTATCCAGCGTAGTCAATATACTTTTTTCCAAGGTAGTTCCTCTAACGATACTGTCATCGATCACGACTATTGTATCGATACCAGGTTTGATCACTTCATAAGTAGTATCATAAATATTAGCGACCATCGTGTCACGATCATCATCATTGGTAATGAAAGTTCGAAGCTTTACATCTTTACTGACCAGCTTTTCTACTCTTGGACGGAAATTCAGCAAGTCTTCCAAATTACCCAAATGAGGCTTCCCTTCTATAAAAACCTCTCGTCGTTTTGCAGAAAGGTAATCCTCCAAACCCTCGACCATACCTAGAAATGCTGTTTCAGCAGTATTCGGAATGTAGGAAAAAACGGTATTTTTCAAATCAAAATCAATAGCTTTTAAGATTTGAGGTATCAGTGCCCTACCAAGATTTTTTCGCTCTTGGTAGATATCTGGATCTGTTCCCCTGGAAAAATAAATTCGCTCAAAGCTGCAGGACTTTTTCTCCCGAGCAGGCATGATTTCTTCTTCCGAGTAAGAACCATCCTTATTTACCACCAAGGCATGCCCTGGCTTGATTTCCTTGATTTCTTTGAAATTGATATCGAATGCAGATTTGATTGCAGGCTTTTCGGACGCTACTACGATTACTTCGTCATCTGCGTAATAATAAGCTGGTCGGATTCCAGATGGATCTCTCACCACGAAGGCCGAACCGTTTCCGATTACACCAGCCATCGCATAGCCACCATCAAAATCACGACAAGATCTTCTTAAGATCCGAGCTACATCCAGTTCATCTTCGATGACATGAGTGATCTGTTCATTTGAAAATTTATGCTTGTATTTGTCGAAGATTCGTTGGTTCTCCTCATCCAAAAAGTGTCCTATTTTTTCCATTACGGTTACCGTATCAGTTTTTTCTTTCGGATGCTGGCCGAGTTCCACCAATCTTGAAAACAAATCCTCCACGTTGGTCATATTGAAATTCCCAGCCATGACAAGATTTCGACTTCTCCAGTTGTTTTGTTTTAAAAAAGGATGGCAAGTTTCAATGGAGTTTTCACCATGTGTTCCATAACGCAGATGTCCCAGCCACACTTCGCCGGTAAATGCAATATTTTCTTTGAGCCATTCTCCATCCGTAAGCGCATCATGACCACCAAGCTTCTTAGCCTTTTTAAATTTTTTATTGATTTTATCAAAAATATAATTGACTGCGGAAGGCTCGACGGATCTGTATCGGCTGATGTATCGAGTACCGGGTTTTGTATTTATTTTGATGTTGGCAACTCCGGCTCCGTCCTGACCTCGATTGATTTGTTTCTGCATTAGCACGTAGAGCCTTGAAGAGGCAAAAGCTGCAGTCCCATATTTGTCAATGTAGTATTGAACGGGTTTTCGCAGCCTTATCATTGCTATGCCACACTCGTGTTTGATTGCGTCACTCATGGAGTTAGGAGAAATATGGTTTGGTAAAACAAAGTTAATTGAATTAAAAGAAAATATGGTTTAAAAAAGTTCTTATCCGAGGGGTATGATTTTAACTCTCTACTAGGACGATCCACTTCTTACTGGAATATTTTTGCTTTGGATTGATAGAATTCAATGTCATTAGGCATAATTATACCTGTCACCTAATTCCCTGAGTATCTCTCTAGCTCCATGATTTTATTTCAGTTCAAAATAGGGCTCCAGGATATGGAAAAATCATAATTCTGGGCAGAGTCGAGACTTTTACGATTAGAGCAAGACGAAATGATGAAGAGGCAGACTTGACAGTTCAACTCTCCACAATAGCAATCAGGGTAAAACTGTAGTATTATAACTTATTTCTTTTCCCGCAAGTGTTTAGTCTTATCAATAGTTTGGCCCTCGCTGATAGCTATCAGGATGGGGACACCTAAAGATGGGATTTTAAGATTTTGTAGAAAGGTCAACTTTCACCAAATTATATATTGCGTTTACCTTTTAATGCTGTGAAAGGGGGCATATATGACATCCAATGATAGTGTAAGGGTTTACTCGCCATAGTTTCAATCGAACTTAGCCCAAAGCTTATTAGTTCAACAACGGACTTTGGATCCCATCAGAATAGATGGAAATACCATACTAATAAATCAGAGACCAGAATTAACCATTCGAAAATGCTAAAACTTGAGCATAGTATACCCTTGTGGGACATACGTGGTAATCGTAGTCAATGCTGAATGAGCGATTTTTACACCTTGCCAAAGATCTTTCACATCAAGATTTCGTGCAACCATAGATTGACCACAGACAAAAATTTCTGCACCTGAGGCTTTTAATGCTTCATAAACTTTCAAATTCGGATTATCTACTTTACTTCTTTCTTGATGCTTTTCATCTGCTAATAAGGTAAATATCGCTCCACCGTGAACAACTACTTTTATGTGTAATCGATCTTTAGGCACTCCTGCCAATCCATGTAGATTCATCAATCGGGCAATATTATCCACCCATCGGCTAATCTCTTCTGGACTATCCGCACCGGTGGAAAGGTCAACCATGATCTTGTATTCCAAGGATGGATCTGGCATCTCAACAGCTTCCTTGATTTCATAGATTCCTCCAAAGCCTTTGACGATGGGGAATTGGGAAGTTTGAGCAAAACTGAAATGTGTTGAAAATAATAAAACAGCGAAAAACCCAAGTGTACTAGTAAATTTCATAAATCTAGAATTAGAATGAAAAAGTAAGAAAAAACTTTCGATCCCAAGAGCCACCAATAAAAAAAGCTCTGAATAAGTTCAGAGCTCTCAGTGCGCGCGAGAAGATTCGAACTTCCACACTACTTAAAGCACCAGCCCCTCAAGCTGGCGTGTCTACCAGTTTCACCACGTGCGCAGTTTGTTGGTCTGCAAAAGTATCATTCGAGTTCAACTGATGCAAACATGTTTAGAACCTTTTCGGATTATTTTCAGGAATAAACCTTCTTTTCTGCCGAAAGCAAAGTATTGTAGAGCAAAGAAGCGATCGTCATCGGTCCTACTCCACCCGGAACTGGCGTAATGGCCGAGGCTTTTTCTGCCACTTCGTCAAACTTCACATCCCCGATCAATCTAAACCCAGATGCCTTGGAAGCATCCTTTACGCGGTGGATTCCTACATCGATCACTACAGC
>JBDNIP010000792.1:0-3471 GCA_041688245.1 Algoriphagus sp. | reverse complement strand
TTTGCACTACTCATTTCTAAAGTACAATCCATATGATTCCCTCTAAAAACCTGATCATTCTACTATTCATCAGCTCCTTTGGTTTATTTTCCTGCAGTTCCGAAAAAAAGGAAGAATCTAAAACCCAGCTAGAAGAAGCCAATTCTTCAACAGTTCTATCTGATCAGAAAATCATTCTTTTCTACGGAAACAGCCTCACAGCAGGTTATGGCATCGATGCTGATGATGCTTTTCCAGGGTTGACACAGACAAGAATTGATAGTCTCGGGCTGGATTACAAAGTGATCAATGGCGGATTATCCGGAGAGACTACAGCCGGCGGACTAAGTCGGTTAGACTGGTTTTTAGAAGATAAGCCCGAAATCTTCATTTTAGAATTAGGCGGAAATGATGGATTGAGAGGAATTGCTATAACAGAAACCAAAAGTAATCTTTTGGCAATGGTCGATAAAGTGAGAGCCAAATTCCCGGAGACTAAGATCATTTTAGCAGGTATGCAGATTCCTCCAAATATGGGACAGGAGTATTCGAATGAATTTAAAGAGATTTTTCCTGCGGTTGCCAAGGAAAAAAATGTGACACTGATCCCTTTCCTTTTAGAAAATGTGGGTGGTATTCCTGAATTGAATCTACCTGACGGCATTCATCCTACAGAGGAGGGACATCAAATCGTCTTTGAGACTATTTGGCCATACATCCAACCGGAGTTATAAACTGAATGTGGTCAGCATATTATTTTTGGTAAATCACTATTATTTCTTGTCGGTTTTCAGTTATCTGTTTGACTAACAATATTTTTGAGCCTAATCTCGTACTGCTGCTCCGTGCCTGTTATCGAATGGATTTTAAACCTTTTACCTAAAATATCTCCACTCAAATACCAAATTAATTCCTTCATCCCTTCTATTTTTTTGATCGATTTTTTTAACATATATTAAAAAATGAAATTAAAAACAATATAAATGAGCTTTGAAATAAAAGATTCAGGGGAAGCTTATGATGTGATCATCGTAGGCTCAGGTGCTGGAGGAAGTATGGCCTCCAAAATACTATCAGAAGCCGGTCTCACAGTAGCAGTCATAGAGGCTGGTGGTGATTTTGATCCTGCCAAAGAAGAAGATCGGACGCAGATGAGACCCCCTTGGGAATCAGTCCGTAGGGGAGCTAGTACTCGAATTAGACCTTTTGGAGATTTCGATGCCGCAATCGGAGGCTGGGATATTGAGGGAGAACCGTACACCCGAAAAAACGGCACCGAATTCGACTGGTTTAGATCCAGAATGGTCGGTGGACGAACTAACCACTGGGGAAGAATCTCCTTACGCTTTGGCCCAAATGATTTCAAAAGAGGGGGCATGGATGGCTTGGGCGAAAGTTGGCCTATCGGCTACGAAGATGTCAAGCCTTATTACGATAAAGTAGATAAACTTATTGGTGTTTTTGGCACCAAAGAGGGGATATACAATGAACCTGATGGTTTATTCCTTCCGCCCCCAAAGCCTAGATTGCACGAACTTATCATAAAAAAGGGAACGGATAAATCTAGTATCCCGATGATTCCATCTCGATTGTCGGTGCTGACTAGGCCAATTAATAATGAGCGTGGTGTTTGCTTTTTTTGTGCGCAATGTAACCGAGCCTGTCAGTCTTATGCTGATTTTTCCGCAGGAACTTGCCTTTTGCATCCCGCGATGAAAAAAGGTAAAGTCGATCTTTATACCCACAGTATGGTGCGAAAAGTGACTGCAGACGAGAAGGGAAAAGCAACGGGAGTTTCTTTTGTGAATAAAGAAGATATGAAAGAATACAAGCTAAAATCCAGAGTGGTAGTACTTGGAGCCTCAGCCTGTGAATCTTCAAGAATCTTAATGAACTCAAAATCGAAAGCTTTTCCCGATGGAATTGGTGCCAGTTCCGGTACACTGGGTAGATACTTGCATGACTCTACTGGAGCTAGCAGGCAGGGAATCATGCCCAACCTAATCAATCGTGATCGTTATAATGAAGATGGCGTTGGTGGTCTACATATGTACACGCCTTGGTGGCTGGACAACAAGAAACTGGATTTTGCTCGCGGCTATCACATCGAATACTGGGGAGGAATGGGTCAACCATCTTATGGATCAGGAATGGGAATGGATACCATGCGGAAATATGTAATCGATGAATTTGGTAAGCCAAGCCCGAATGGCGGCTATGGTGCAGGCCTGAAGAAAGACGTTCGAGCACTTTATGGCTCCACACTAGGTATGTCAGGACGCGGTGAGAGTATTCCTCAATATGATAATTACTGCGAAATCGATCCAAATGTGGTCGATAAATTCGGGATTCCTGTTTTGCGATTTCATTACAACTGGACCGATCAGGAAATCCTTCAGGCGAAGCATATGCAGGATACGTTCGAAGAAATCCTGACCAACGCAGGCGCAACTTTATTAGGAGCAAAGCCTGGAGCAGATAGCAAATATGGACTTGCTGCTCCCGGAAGAATTATTCACGAAGTCGGTACCTCTCGAATGGGAAATAATTCCAAGACTTCAGTTTGTAATTCAAACTCACAGGTACACGATTGTAAAAATGTATTTGTAGTGGATGCAGGAACTTTCGTTTCTCAAGCGGATAAGAATCCAACTTGGACGATTTTGGCTTTGAGCTGGAGAACTTCAGATTTTATAATTGAGCAATTGAAACAAAAAAATATCTAAGTCATGAACAGAAGAGAAAATCTAAAACTGCTTTTTGCAGGCTCGATAGGCACTGGATTACTTTTGACCAACTGTACTCCGGACGCACAGAAAATTCCACCTCCACCTGTCATAAGTGGCACTGTTGGAGGGAGAACGGCGGAAGAGAATCTCCGTGATCAAAAACTTATGGCTGAGCACTTCTTCACTGAAGAGGAAAAGAAAAAGATGACAATCCTGGTAGATATTGTAATGCCAAAGGATTCTCAGTCCCCCGCAGCTTCGGAGGTGGGTACGGTAAACTTTATCGACTTTATGATGATTGATCAGCCACATAATCAGACTCCTATGCGTGGCGGTTTGATGTGGCTGGATTACGAGGCGGATGAGCGATTTGGCAAAACCTTCTTGGAAATCAGCCAAGATCAAATTATGGAAATCATTGATGACGTAGCTTGGCCAGATACCGCAAAGTCAGAGTTTGAAGGAGGTGTAAAATGGTTTAACCTCGTTCGTAATTTTGCTGCAACTGGCTTTTTCTCAACAGAAGCAGGCTGGAAATACATGGATTACCAAGGGAATAAAGCCAATGTTTGGGAAGGTATCCCTCAAGCAGTAATGGCTAAACACAGTGTTTCACTGCCTGAGCAATACTTACCCTTTTATTTAAAGTCTGAGGACCGTGGACGGGTTGCCGAATGGGATGCGGACGGAAATCTGACCTAGAATTACTCAATCCTATTCCACGAACGCCTCCTTAATCATTTTTGGAGGTGTTTTTTTTAAC
>JBDNIP010000791.1:0-3650 GCA_041688245.1 Algoriphagus sp. | reverse complement strand
GTGATTAAGGATTTCAATTTCGAGTCGTTGAAGGAAAATGTCAAGCCAGCTTTCTTGAAATATGATCCGGGTTTTGCAGAAAAAATCATGGTACGAATTGGAGCTCAAAATCAGCAAGGAAGCATTGCTGGAATAAATGAGCTTTTTGTAAAGCAAACTGCTCAACCTATGGATTATTCCTTTATGGATGCCGATTACCAGTCGCTTTATGCTTCTGAGCAGCGAGTTTCCAAACTGGCGAAATACTTCGGGGTGATGGCGATTTTCTTGTCCTGCTTAGGATTATTTGGCTTAGCAGCTTTCACAGCCGAAAAGCGCAAGAAAGAGATTGGCGTTCGCAAGGTGATGGGTGCTTCCACGATGGGTATTCTGACTTTGGTGTCCAAAGATTTCGTGAGGCTTATCTTGATTTCCATAGTGATCGCAATGCCTTTGGCTTGGTATTTTGCGAATATCTGGCTGAAATCCTATGCCTATCAAACGAATCTGAGTTGGTGGATTTTTGCAGGCTCGGGATTTATTCTGATGCTGATCGCAGTGATCACAGTAGGATTTCAGGCCTTTAAAGCTGCTTCGGCTAATCCAGTGGACAGCTTGAAGAGCGAGTAGGGTAGGATTTTAGATTGTGGATTTACGATTTACGAGGTTGAACTTAGCTTTCAGTATCTCAACTCGATTCCTATTCTCATTGACCGAAAAACCAATGAACTGTAAATACTCAGGCTTCGAATTAGTAAAATAGTGAATGAGGTTCCAGTCTACCTCGTAGATCAAAAAATCATAAATCGTAATTCAAAATCATGTTCACCAACTACCTAAAAATAGCATTTCGAAGCCTCATCAAGCGTAGGCTATTTACTTCTGTCAATTTGCATGGGCTAGTGCTAGGCTTGGTGACTTTCTTGGGGCTTTTTGTATACGTCGCCACCGAGTGGAGTTACAATGACTTTCACGTCAATGAGGATCGGATTTATCGAGTGGTCGTCAATTGACTGCTAGTCGTCTGCCTCGAAAATATCTTCAAAAAAGATAAAAAAACTTAGTTCCGAATAACTGCACTTGCCCAAAATAATAGTTGGTCTTAATAAGGAGTATGGTCTCAAACAGAATTATCTACTGAAATTTAACATTATATAAAGATCGAATTAGTCTTATTTTTTGCTTGTTCAAAATCAAAGATTTGGAAGTTTGAAAACTACTCCGTATGATTAAAGAATAATTAAATATTCACAGCCAAAAATAAGTTAATAATAACAAATTAACGATTGACCAGATGTGAGATTTAGTGGAGGATTAATAAATATTTGAGTATTGTGCGTAACCAGTATCAGTCTATACTATTAAGCATTGCAGGGATTTAATAAACAAAAATGTGCTGTACGTATATGGATTTCGTCAAATTAGAAAAACATGCCTACAAAATTTTCCAAAAAAACGATTATCGCCCAAAATTTAATCTACCAGCACTTACAGAATGTGTCAAAATCCAAGTCAGGGCAACAATCAGGGTACAGAAAACAATTTATACCATTCAAATCACAACTGCTAAACCTGATTAAAAATAATTCATTCTCAAAATAACGTTTTAGGTGGGGCGAGAATTGCAAATAGGGTTATTCAAGTAACTCCAGTAAACCAATTCATTACTCAAAGTGTAGACAATTTAAGAAGAGGTCCTATTGCTTCGCAGACAAAAAATGAGTGGCAAAAATTCAAAGATACAGTTAGTGATGTGTTTAAGGAAGGTAAAGGTATAACAAGTATTTTAATAAGATCCTTTGCCTTAAGACCTATTTTGGATATAACCAACGACTTGACTGAAGGATTTGAACAGTCAATAACAGATATTTACGATCCAAATGATCCTACAATAAAAGATCTGGCAGAAAATAGTACATATATGAATTCAATTAGCAATTTTAATTCTATCCGTCCAAAATTAAAGATTTATGGTGAAGTTAATAGTCCATCACATTTAAGGCTATTTCTTTCTACTATTACCTTTGATACAAATTTTACTAATTTACTCATTGGGTCCTACAATCAAATAGCAGTAGGGTATAAAGCTGCAGCTGAAGGTATAACTATTGGCTTCTGGCCTTTTTGTAACAGTTCTTGTAGAGATAGGCAAAGAAGGGAAAGAGAAGCATGGAATTCAGGTAATGATTATTTAGTCAGAGGATGGGAAATTGCTTGGAATAGATTGATTGGTGCCAGCGTATTAGAAAATTATACAGTTACTGAACCAGTATATGTTTGTAATGGCAGAGATCCTTTACAGTTTGCTCCTTATCTTGGAGGAGATGATTGTTTTGATTCACATTGCCATGACTGCGCTTGGGAATATCAAACTTTTACATCTCAAAGGTGGGTCAATCAATCTAGTGATGGATTTATTAAAAAATCATCTCAAGTTGGTTTACAGTCTAATTGGGGTGGAACTGAACTTCGTTTGGAAGGAGCTAACCATTTCGAAATGGGAATACATCCTAATACAAACGTTTTATTAAGAAATGTTTTTGATGGTAATCATGGTTCATTCTTCCGAATCGTTATAAGATGATAAATAGATTTTCACTGCGGTTCATAAATTTTGTATGTGGACTATTTTTACTTTTTTCCTGTGAGTATCATGAGGATTTTAATGAAAGAGTAAAAACTGATTCCAATGGTGTTATTATTGGAAAAGATCCAATTTGGGTACATAATGCAGGGAATGGAAAACTGACATGGCCAGGTATAGGTGCTGCTGTTTATGACAACCATGTTGTTGTGGCTGGCAATTCGGGGGTTGACGAAGATATATTATTGGCATTGGATCTTAATACAGGAATTGAGAAATGGAGGTGGGATGAATTTATGGGTGAATGGCCTGTTGGATCCTTTAACAGGAGTGAATATGGAAAAAATCAGAAAGATAATTTAATCATTCTCAGCGATGGGTTAAATTATATGTGTATAGATATTTCCAACGGTAAGACAGTTTGGAATGATAAAAGAAGAGGAATGGATATTACCCATGGCATTAAAGTACTTGGTGATAGTTACTATTATGGGTATGGAAGTCTTTATGATAATTTCCATACTCCGGAAATAATTAAAGGTGATGTTTTTACCTCTGATTGGCAAACACTTCTAATACCTCAACTGGACTCTACACAAAACTTCCAAAATGCGAATGGGTTTATAGGAGAGGTTTTATTGTTTGAAGATTCTGGAGATCTGATTATTAGTTTTGGATTTACGGAATTTTTTGATATATATCAGAACCAAGTCATCAATTATTTTTCATCTTACAACCTTACTAAAAGAAAATATATAATTGAGAAATTGAAAATAGGTGAAATAAGCTATACTCATGTAAATGCTAGGCCAATATTATTCGATGATATTATAGTATTAAACAGCAATGCCACATTTTATGGAATTGATAAAAATACTGGAAATATTATATGGGTTAAGGATGAGTTTGCTGTATTCAATGGGGATGGTATTTTTACTTTTAACAACTATAATAATGAGATAATAGCAGTCAATTATGTTGGCCCCATTGCTAGGGTAATTAAAATTAATCCAAAGACAGGTAAAAATATTTGGGAAAAAATAGAAGAAGGAGGCCAAGCAGAAAGCATTCATTTTTACCGAGACAT
>JBDNIP010000790.1:0-1777 GCA_041688245.1 Algoriphagus sp. | reverse complement strand
GATATCTCGAAAGGCTTTTTATTTACTTATTTCGCTGATTAATTGTCGAAGATTTCTGCAAGCTTATTTTCGAGGCTTGGGCCCCTCAAGTCTTTGCCGATAATCTTTCCTTCTGGATCCAAAAGATAAGTGGCTGGAATAGCCTCAATCTGATACAGCGTAGCAGCAGCAGAATTGAAGTATGCCAAATCAGAAACTTGTACCCAAGTCAATCCATCTTGTGCTATCGCGCCTACCCAAGCTTCTTTTGTACGATCCAGGGATACCCCAATAATGTCAAAGCCTTTATCTTTATAGGCTTCATAAAGTCTGACCACGTTTGGATTCTCCTCACGGCATGGTTTACACCAAGCAGCCCAAAAGTCAATCATTACATATTTCCCTCTTAGATCAGAAAGCTTTACCATATTCCCCTCAGGAGTAGGAAGCTCAAAATCAGGAGCAAGCTGTCCCAATGAAAGTATCCGCATTTCATCCAGTTGCTGTCTTAGCTGAATGATCATCTTATTATCTGGATAGTTTTTATCAAGCTTTAGAGTCAAATCATCAACAAACTGAAATTCATTTCTGGTATTTAGCAAGCCAATGGCTGCAAGCGTAGCAAAACTGTTTCCCATACTGGTGATTGTTTTCTTCACTGCTTTGGATTGGTCACTCTCGAGAGTCATTGCTTCTACTTGGATCTTTTTGATCGCATCCGAATTGTTAGCACTCATCGCTTCGTAGTAGGACTCATTGAGTTTGTTCACCTTCGCCTGATAGTCATTCATCAGTTTATCGATTTTCACCATTTCTTTGGTGTCTTGAGAACCTGTAATCTCAAGACTCTCGGCATCTAGGAAATCGTAAGCTAATTTCACATCTTCTGCATCAAGCGCAAGTCTGACAGATTTATCCCCAAATAAATTCAACTCATAGAATGTTGGGACGTCCACAGCCAACTCATAGCTGAACTCCCCATTTTTGGATAGCTCAAGCGTGTCTAATACAATAGGCCGATTATCTGTAAACTCAGAAAGAATAACATGCCCTTCAGGAGCATTTTCGATTTGTCCAGATACCGTTACTTTTCCTTCAGTTTGATTCTTGCCCTCTCCACAGGAAAATAATCCAATGAGGGAAACTAGTGTAATTCCAATCATATACTTTTTCATGATTAACCTTCTAAAATCTCTATTAATAGTTTTGTTGCCACTTTTGGATCTGCTTTGCCGTTTGATTTTTGCATCACCTGTCCCATAAACATACCCATCAAACCCTTCTTACCGGATCTGTATTCTTTTACTTTAGCTTGGTTTTCTGCAAGCACTGCTACTACTACCAGCATCAACGAATCTTCATCGGATTCTTGAATCAAATTAAGTCGCTGGGCAATTTGAATTGGAGTTTCAGAAGCGTATTTGAGTAGCTCTGGATAGATCCTTTGAGCTGCCACCGTAAAACTCACCTTGCTGTCATCGATCAATTCAATCAATTGAGCCATCGTACCAGTACTGATTGGCAAATTGACAATGGTTAGATTTTTCTCATTCAAATAGGACTTAATTGGTCCCATCATCCAGTTGGATGCAGCTTTATAATTTGTAGTCTTTTCACATAAATCCACAAACCAAAGTGCCATTTCTTTTGCTTCTGTCAATACACCCGCATCGTAAGCTGGCAATCCAAATTCCTCCACTAATCGCTGATGTAATTCACGCGGAAGTTGGGGCATGCTTGACTTTACTGAATTCAGCCATTCATCAGAAATAAAGACTGGACTTAGATCTGGCTCAGG
>JBDNIP010000789.1:0-3029 GCA_041688245.1 Algoriphagus sp. | reverse complement strand
TTCGCTTCTAAGAACTACCGTGGAAACATGAATACGACAGTGGTCAAAACTAAGCAGGGAAAGTCCATTATGATTCAACATGATGTCACCTCTCCTCGACCGTATTCACGTCTTCATGTGGTCAGTGGTACTGAAGGCTACGCTCAGAAATATCCAGATCGAAAAGTAGCTAAAGGCGAAAGTTGGATGAAGGAAGAGGAAATGAATGAACTGACAAAAAAGTATACACCTGAGATTGTTCAGAAAGTCGGTGAACTAGCCAAAGAAGTTGGTGGGCATGGAGGAATGGACTTTATGATGGATTGGCGATTGATTGACTGCCTGAGAAATGGCCTGCCGCTTGATCAAGATGTCTATGATGCTGCGCTTTGGAGCTGTATTTCTCCCTTGAGCGAATGGTCAGTGATGAATCGATCCAATTCTATTGATGTGCCGGACTTCACTGCGGGTAATTGGAAGACTAATAAACCTGTACCAATTACTTTGAGATGATCTGTTTTTAGTTGGTTGAGGAACTATCTTTCCTCTTCTTAATTAAATCTAAAGTAACCAAAATAGTATGATGATCTGAGTAGGGAAGTGGTATCACCTAATAACTCACCAGTTGAAAGTAGGTGAAATCATAGAAGAGGTAATCGATTCGCTTACCTTCTTCCCCCTCAACAGGGTAAGTTGGGTCGGTATTTCCCGCTTCTTTCCAGTGGGAAGGAATCCTACCGGAAGCTTCGGAACCTTCCTCAAAGTTGAAATCACCTACGACAGTAGCAGGAAGTGGCTGAGAGACCGCATAAGAAATTAAGGTATCAGTGCAATTCGATTTTCCTCACACTCATGATCCAAATGAACACTCCCCAGGTAGAGTTTTTCCAAAGTCTTCAATTCTAGTTGCGACCAGAGCTCAGCTCTAGCTTCTCAACCAGCTGGACCAGCAAGGGAAAAAGTATGATAGCTTTAGGACTTTTTATTCAAAATCCCATTCCCGTAAGCTCCTTGCTTCGAATTCGATAGCTCGTCCAAAATATCATCGATATCCGGTCTCCCGGCTAAGCCTTGCGATCTGATTGATTTTTTCCCCATAGATTCTAGTAGAGCGAAGCGTCATACTATCCAATTCTTGGAACGCGATAGCTTCAGGTTGGACAAGAACAATGTAATCTGCTATCGTATCCAATGTAGGTCTTTCGAATATGGTAGGGTTTTCCCCGTGATAGATAGTATAGGAAAGAATACTAAATCGCTGGGTTTCGGCTAAAGAAATACTTAAGATTGACAAAAAAGTAATGAGTAGTAAGCATTTCATTTTGGATTTATACTACTCAATATCAATTACTTATATTTTTGGAGTAACGCTCGGGTTTGCTTTACACTAGTGACTTTTTCTACTGGACCGAACGACAGATCAGTCAGCTCTTATTTCTTTTAGAACTCGATTATCACATGCCAATTGCTAATTTTCTCATAAAAATTTGATGGAATGTAGCTTAATTCACACATTTTAAAAAAGACTACCAGTTCTGACTTGATTTGAGCGTAGAAAAATCAGTCATAGCATACTATTTTGCAAAGGAAAATACCATTAAAGTTCAAGTGAAAATCAGAGTACTACAGCCTAAAGTATCTTTCTCATTACGTTTAGCAACCCAAGGTTTTTCTACAGGATAATTGATCCTTCAATTTCATCTGACTAAGATTTCCGATGCTTCGGTTATTTCTTAATTATGAAAAAAACACTTCTAGCCATTTTAATATTTAGCGGTCTATTTACAGTCCTTTTTTGGGGTTTAGCGGTTTATTCGGAAAAGAGAATTACGCAACTCCTCAACAATAATCCTAATCGAAAATATGATATTCTTTTTGAAGAAGTTTCGATTAGCCTTTTTAAACAAGTTGCAAGTCTGAAGAAAATCAGACTAGTCTCATTAGACGAGTCGGTTGTCACAAAAGTAAGTGGCTCATTGAATAGTATAGAGTTGAATGGGGTGAGTTTTTTGGATTTGATCTTTAATCGCAAGCTGACCATTCATCGACTGATACTGAATGATCCTGGTTTCCGATTGATTCATAAAGAACTCAATAGTAGTCCGGAGGTAAATTCTCAGGCACTTCAGGGGCTTTTTCAAGATGTTATTTCGAGAGGGGTGATCAGTAATTTTAAACTTCTAAATGGCACGGCTGAATTTCTTGTACAGGGTGATAGTTTGATGCCTTTAGGGAATTTCACGGATTTGAATATTTCTGCTTACGGGATCAGCTCTGATTCAGTGCTTGTTCAAAACTTAGTTCCCTTCCAGCTTGATTCCATTCGGATAAGTCTCAAAAACTTGAAATTAAACACAGTGGATAAACAACTTTTTAAATTTGGTGAATTGGACTTTGACTCCGAATCTAAAACTATTTTCATTAAGGATCTAAGCTTAAAATATAAGGATTGGAAAGAATTTGTGAATCAGATGGAGTATCAGAAGGATGTAATCGAGTTTAGTTTGAAGGAATTGATGCTCAGCTACATCGATACTAAAAACAACAGCTACGGAGATTGGCAAATCATAGCAGGACTTGCAAAATTAGAAGGGATGGTTTTGGAGGATTACCGTGATAAAAATAAACCAAGACCAGAGGAACTAGAAAAGCCATTATTTGAAGGAATGGTGGAGCGAATTCCATTTCCTATCGAACTGGATACGATACGGATCTCTAATGCAGCGATTGTTTATCGAGAATTACTTCCTGGAAATGCCAAGCCTGTATCTCTTAAGTTTGATCAAGTGTCAGCAGAGGTTTTGAATGTAATTTCTTCTGATTCCTTACAGGCAGGTACAATGATCGTGAACGCAAGCGCTGTATTCAATGGAGTTGCAAGAATGAATATGGATTTTCAGGTGCCTTATGGAAAAGAATTCTTTTCCCTTCAGGCTCGTGTGCAAGGCTTTGAACTAAGTGAGTTAAATGAAATTCTAGAGCGAATGGCAAACGTAAGAGTGGCCTCCGGTAAGGTTATAGAAATGCTACTTGAGATGGAAGTAAGTCGA
>JBDNIP010000115.1:0-4458 GCA_041688245.1 Algoriphagus sp. | reverse complement strand
TGGGCTGGACGATTTGGATGGTGATGGACACATCACGATGATGATCCGAAAGTCACCAACAGGCCGATTCATCAAAGATCCTCAAGATCCACGGAAACTGATCATGGTGGACTCGGATAAAGTTGGAGAATATGAAATGCTCGGTCAGGAAGGAACTGACGAAGATGGTGACGGTAAAGTCAATGATGATGGCGTTGGATATTATGATCCAAATCGGGACTGGGGATGGAACTGGCAGCCGGATTACGTACAGCGCGGTGCCCTTCGGTATCCATTTACCTTACCAGAGAATCGCTCGGTGATGGAGTTTGTGATGAAGCATCCGAATATCGCTGGAGCACAAAGTTTCCACAACAGCGGTGGAATGATCCTTCGCGGTCCAGGAGCTGAGGAAGATGTCAACACCTACAATCGGGAAGACATCAGAATCTATGACGCTATCGGTAAGAAAGGCGAAGAACTGATTCCAGGCTACCGCTACTTGACTGTCTACAAAGATTTGTATTCCGTATTTGGCGGGGAGTTAGATTGGTTCTATGGCAATCGGGGAATCTTCACTTACTCAAACGAGTTGATGACTTCCTACCTCTATTTCCACAAGCAATCAACTGGAAGAGGAAATCAGGACGAAAACTTCGATGTCGACAAATACCTCACCATGGGAGATGCTTTTGTGAACTGGCATGAATTTGAGCATCCACAGTTTGGTGCAGTAGAAATCGGCGGTTTCAAAAAGACTTTCGGTCGAGCACATCCAGGTTTCTTACTCGAGCAGGACGCGCATCGCAATGCTGCATTCACCATTTACCATGCCTATCATACACCAAAACTGAGTGTGATGGATGTCAAAGAGGAAGATCTTGGTGGGGGCTTGAAAGCTATCACAGCAACGATCTTTAACGAACGCTTGATGCCAACGCATGCCAGTCAGGATTTGAAATACAAAATTGAGCGTCCGGATTATGTGACGATTTCAGGTGCTAAGGTAGTAGCTGGATTTGTGGTTGAAGATGCTAATTTCAATAAGCTGAAGGAGCAAAAAATGTCTCCCGAGCGAATGGCGGTAGCTAATATTCCTGGAATGAGCGCAGTCAAGGTGAAGTGGATCGTATCCTCAGGTTCGAATTACTCCATCACAGTGGATTCGGCTAAGGGAGGGAAGGCAAGCTGGAAGAAGTAATTTTCGAAACTATAGATTTAAAAAAGCCTCGGAATTTCCGGGGTTTTTTTTGTAAAAGTTGTTGACTACAAATATTTTCAATCGCACAGAAATCAATTGTTCGATAAGCTCACCAACCGAGATTTTGGAAGATCCATAACCGAAATGTCGAAAAATCATTTTCTCATGCATTTCATTTGGAGGTAGATCTTCGGATTTAGTGATAATTGGTTAAAGTCTACCTATGCCAGCAATACCTTCGGACCTGGACTTTGTTATTACCGGAAGTTAGGTCTACTCGGGTGACTTAGATTGGGATCTGAATCCAACATACTGCTGCCACTTGTGATTCTCAATTCACGAATTTTGAGTTTAATCTAAGCCTTTAAAAAATTGTTCCAAATCAAGCTCAAACCCTTCGATCACAGCTGATTTGACCATATCGCCCCAAGTAAATAGTCTAGAAGGAATATATTTCCCATCTACCAGTGTATAAATCAAAAGCGTTTCCTCATTTGGATGGATGATCCAATACTCGGCTACACCGCTTTGCTCATAGACTTCATATTTGTATTTCAGCTCCTTCTTGTTGTTTCCCGGTGAAAGTACCTCCACGATAAAATCCGGTGCACCTAAGCAACCAGCTTCATCAAGCTTACTTCTGTCACAAACCACACAGATATCGGGTTGCACGACAGTGAATATCTCTTCATTTTTCTTGGATTTTACCGGAAGTCGCACATCAAAAGGTGCAATAAAAGCTTTACATGGCTTATTTTTCAAAAGTATTGAAAGGATTGTTCCCAATCCTAAAACTACCTCTTGATGCTTTCTTCTGGGAGCAGCGGCTGCAGATCGGAAAACTTTCCCTTTAATTAATTCCACCATTTCATCAATCTCCCAAGTCAAATAATCCGCATAGGAATACACTCCATATTCTGTGAATGGCTCATAAAACTGATCTTTATTTTCTTTGGAAATCATAGCTCTAAAATACTTAAAATCAGATTCATTACTTAGTGATTTGAAATCTTTTCATATGCCAAATTTTAGATGATATTAGTACCAGCAAATCATTACTGAATCAGGTAATCACATAGGCAAGTTTATTTATGGAGTAAGCTCAGCCTTTTGGCCAGCAGGAAACTTTGCGTATTTAGTGAAAAACTTTACACCCATTGCGGTTAATACAATTTCATAAAAAAGCCCTGCTAGATCGCTCTGGCAGGGCTTGGGGATTCAGTTGGTTTAATTTAAAGCACTGATACAAACTTTTGGAATCCAGAGGCAGTCTTCACTTTAAAGCTGATTCCATCTTCTCCTGCTTGCTCGATTTTATAGATTTTATGTAGCCCCTGAGGATTGTCAATCATCTCAGTATGGATAATATTATTACCATCATAGATCACTACTTCTACTGCTTGCGCACCAAGACTACTTACCAATAAACGATAAGTATTTTCGCCCATTATAGATACTCTGGAGAATACCTCTGGCTTTACTTCGACAAAGTTATCCACGGAAGCAGAAGAAATCAGACCTGACTGATCCAATACCTGGATTGAGTAAGTTCCTTCTGGAAGCTCTTTCAGATCGTACTTCTTGGCGAAAGTACCCTCCTGATTGATTCGATCTCTCATGATCAATCGATTCTGGGAATCAGAGATTTTCACAATTACAGTTCCCTTTGGGGCTTCTGTAAATGACACTGCTACCTTAGATGTTTCTATTTGTGTGATTTGTACTGTTTCGTCAGCTTTTATATCTGCTGCGAAAGCTCCAGTTGCAATCCCTGCAACAAAAAGCATAGTGAAAAGATTTTTCATGTTTATTAATTGGTTTAAATAGGTTGTGAATTTTAGTAACCGGCAGATGGGCCCAACTGCAGCGTGTATTTTGGGTTACTTGAGTCAACCGTGTATGCGGTTGTTGTATGTCTACATTTCAAAGGTAGCTAACACTTTTATAATTACAAATATTTTAACAAAACATTATTTCAATTAACGATTATCTAAAATTATGTATTAATAATTATGGATTCAATAAAATTTTCTCGCAATCGATAGCGTTGTATTGAGACTACTGAAGAAGATAATAAGTATCTTTATTTATTCTGTAGAAATTTAATCTTGCAAATATTCTTTGGCTATGTAAAAAATACAATGGCACATTCAACCATAAAATTTGGTCAAATTTTTTTTACAACAAGAATCAATTTTAGAGTGTTATATAAATAAAAATTGAAATGAAAGCTATCTGGAACAATCAAATCATCGCTGAATCTGACGAAACAGTTGCCATAGAAGGAAATCAATATTTCCCTTCTTCGTCTATTAAATCTGAATTTTTCAAACCATCCCAAATGCAAAGTACTTGTCCCTGGAAAGGCATAGCATCCTATTATTCATTGGAAGTAAATGGCGAATCCAATAAAGACGCCGCGTGGTACTATCCAGAAGCCAAACCTGCAGCCCGTGAGATTCAAGGTCATGTGGCATTTTGGAAGGGTGTGAAAGTTGAAAAATAACCCTCAGGGGAGTTGGAGAACCTTAAAAGTATTTTTAACATCTGATTGGTTGGAAAATAAATATTCACGAAATAATTGGTTCGCTTTTTGAATATTTTTGTGATGTCCTCTGATTAACGTCTCCGCGAAAGGGGGAACCATCCAATCTTTCCCTATGCTAAAAAAACTACCCCTGTCTTTCATCTCATTCCTAGTGACGATGCAGGCCTTCGCTCAAGCTCCTGACTCTCTCAAGATTATTCAACTCGAGCGGGAAATTCAAGAGCTGAAAACGTATCGAGATAATATGTCCGGCAGTCTGGAAGTAACCAACATGGTGCTCAACGATCTGATCAAGGATAAGCAAGTCTCTGATCAGACCAAATGGATAAGCCTTCGGTATTCTCTGGTGAATTCTGCGTTGCTCTACCGCAAGCTTTCCGATGACATTATTAATCTCAAGTCCCGTGTTACCGACGAAGATTATCAGGGATTCATCAAATCTATGGGCAGTATTGAAGGCGGGCCGCTGGGTTTTTCATTCGAAGAGGTAATTAAGGAATCTGTCAATAGAATTGGAATCTTTGAAAGCAAAACTAGAATGGATCGATTTCTGGAAATAACCAACTCAATTGTGGCTAGCCCAATTGCTTCGGGAATACCATTTGTTTCCCAAGCTGTTTTTGCATCAAACTCACTGTTAAATGTGGCTTACAGTTCGATTATGACTGAAAAAAAGCCTGATTATACGAAAATAACCAAATTTGAAAATGAGCTAAGTCGTTATTTGGTT
>JBDNIP010000788.1:0-1488 GCA_041688245.1 Algoriphagus sp. | reverse complement strand
TGATTGTCAAGAAACTTTAGATTTAACTAATATATTCTTGTTTTACAATGGTTTTCCGCCCCTTGGGGATCTCGCTATAGGCGCAGCATGTGTATATATTTCCGCAGTTAATTAATTTATTAATAGAATCAATTATGGACAATTTCTCTGAAAATCTTAATTTTACCTTTTTCATTATTGGCATGACATTATTTGTAATATTGTCAGTTATAAAATTTCTTTCGTTAAGGGGGCTCCGTAAGGAAAAAATTAGTCCTGGTGAAAAGACCATCATTATTTGGTTTCCCTTTGCCCATTCGTATGAATACCTCAAAAAGAAGATCAAAAAACTGCGTTAGTAATCAACTTATTGATTTATTTAATTTGTATTTGAGTACATTTGAATATTGAAGGCCTGTTTCACGACAGGCCTTTTTTTAATCCACATCCTCCTTACCATGCAAGACGAAAACAAAAAAGTAGATCAACAGATTAATGTAGAGCTTTCTGAAGAAGTAGCCGAAGGTGTATATTCAAATTTGGCTATGATCGCACATTCCAATTCAGAATTTGTGATAGACTTCATCCGACTGATGCCAGGTGTACCAAAAGCAAAAGTTAAATCACGGGTAATAGTGACACCTGAGCATGCAAAGCGCCTTTTGGCAGCTCTGAAGGATAATATCGAAAAATATGAAGCTGCTTTTGGAAAGATCAATCAGGGAGGGGGAGCTCCTCAGTTTCCGATCAGTTTTGGTACTCCAGGTGAGGCTTGACAAAAATATAACTCTCTAAATTTGTTCCTTTTATTAAGTTCATTACCTTTGCAATCCAAAATTTAACTGTTTACAGGAAAACTAAATTTTATCAGCTAATGCCTACTATTCAACAATTAGTAAGAAAAGGTAGAACTACACTGGAAACCAAATCAAAATCAAGAGCTCTGGATTCATGTCCGCAGCGAAGAGGAGTTTGTACCAGAGTATATACTACAACCCCTAAAAAGCCTAATTCCGCAATGCGGAAAGTAGCAAGGGTGAGATTGACAAATGGAAAAGAAGTGAATGCTTACATTCCAGGAGAAGGTCACAATTTGCAAGAGCACTCAATCGTATTGATTAGAGGTGGTAGAGTAAAAGACCTTCCTGGTGTAAGATATCACATCATTCGAGGTGCACTGGATACTGCCGGTGTTAAAGATCGTAAGCAGGGCCGTTCCAAGTATGGTGCTAAAAGACCGAAAGCTGGAAAGGGTGCCGCAGCTGCCACAGCAAAGAAAAAATAATCAAACCATTATAAAAAAATGAGAAAAGCGAAACCAAAGAAGAGATATATTCTTCCTGATCCAAAATTCAATGATACCTTGGTTACCAAGTTTGTAAATTGTTTAATGGTAGATGGGAAGAAGAGTATTGCTTACAACATTTTCTACGATGCAGTAGGAAAAGTAGAATCCAAAGTAGGTGAGAATGGTCTTGAAATTTGGAAAAAAGCGCTTAACAATATTGC
>JBDNIP010000787.1:0-10389 GCA_041688245.1 Algoriphagus sp. | reverse complement strand
CAATTCCTTCAAGATTGACTTTACTTCGACCATTTCTAGCCCAATCATGCATCACCCGCATCATATCTCCGCCTCCACAGCCAATATCTACAATACTGTATTCTTCCTGAGGGTGTGCTTTGAAGATCTGCTTGAGCCCTCCTGTAGTCACCTTGTTTCCACCCAGCCATTTATTGACAATGTTGAGTTCTTTGAGTGTTTGCTCTAATTCTTCCCCAGAGCATTGGAGATCATCCATTAATTCTTTTTCAAAACTCCGCTGCGAAAATTTATTCATTATTTCTCAAGGTGAAGCGTCTCTAAGGTAAGCCCGGGGCCAAATCCCAAGGCAAGAATATCACCTGAAATCTCAGGATCTGTCAAAAAACGATGTAATACAAATAGAATAGTAGCTGAAGACATATTTCCAAAATTCTTAAGCACATCAAGTGCATGCTTATTCGCCTCAACAGGGATTCCAAAAGCTTCTTGGACCTTCTGCAAAATTTGTTTGCCTCCTGGATGAATGGCAAAGTTTTTAATTTTTGACAAGTTAAATTTATCCTCAAAAACTCCCTTCAACCTACCTATACCCTGATCGAGAAGTGCCGGTACATATTTACTCAATTGCATCTCAAATCCAAAATCGCCTATCCCCCAGGCCATGTCACCTTCGCCCTCTCTGATCACTTGACTCAAGTATGATTTGATTTTAAGTCCTTCATCTGAATTCATCACCAAGGCCGCTGCAGCACCATCAGCAAAAAGAGAATTTGCAAGTAGATTATCCTCAATGTATTCCTTTTGAAAGTGAATGGTGCACAATTCTACAGAAACAACCAATACTTTTGCTTCCTTTTCGGTGTGAAGTATTTTATCTGCAAGTTTCAGCCCGGTAAATGCCGCGTAGCAGCCCATAAAATGAATACAATAGCGTTCGACCGTATCGGGTAGACCAAGACTTTTCATCAGCTCCAACTCCACACCTGGTGCCACCATACCCGTACAGGAAACTAAAATCAAATGGGTAATCTGATCAGCTTTCACAACAGACTTTGCCAAACAATCCAGCGTAGCTTCTTCACAAAGTTTTGGAGCAGATGATCGAAAGATTTCCATTCTTGCCTTTGTCCCAGGAAAGGGTTCTAGATTTTCCGATCTTGGAAAAAATGTATAGTCAGCATATGATTTTTTTTCAAAATCGGTGAGTACACTATAACGCGAAGAAATGCCTGATTTCTTGTACAGGAAATTCAGCTTTCTTGCCTCATTATCTTTGAGTTGATGAGCTCCCTGCATAAAATTTGCAATGGAAGATTGATCGATTGGATTACCTGGATTAGCCAGCCCTATACTTATTATGCTCGAATTCATTAGATCAAGTTAAATGAATATTTCTAAATTGTGAGAACGAACATACAACCTACTTGACATAATAAGGTTATCCAACGTATTAAATAAATTATGATCACTAGCTCTTCGCTCAAGCATCTCAGGATTCCATTTTCCTTTTTCTTGATGCCTGTTTTCTTTTTTGCATTGGCACTAACTCCAAATCTCAATGAATCGAGGTTGCTTTGGGTCTTTGTCTCTTTGCACTTATTCCTTTACCCTTCGAGTAATGGCTACAATAGCTATTTTGACAAGGATGAAGAAAGCATAGGAGGCTTAAGACATCCTCCTAAAGTCACAAAGGACCTATATTGGCTTTCCTTGTTTTTTTTAGTAGTTGCTATAGGGCTTGCTGGAATAATCAGTTTTAGCTTCGCCACAATGATACTTGTTTATGGGCTGGTAAGCATGGCTTATTCACATCCTTCCATCCGGATTAAAAAATATCCTTGGCTAAGTTGGATCATCGCAGGTTTGTTTCAGGGTTATTTTACTTTCGCTATGATCTACGCTGGGTTGAGCAGCTTAGGTTGGGATGTAATGTTAAAGTCACACGTGCTGATCCCTGGATTATTGACTAGTCTAATGCTTTGGGGAAATTATCCCTTGACCCAAGTCTACCAACATGGAGAAGACTCTCGTAGAGGAGATCGTACGCTAAGCTTAATATTGGGTATTAAAGGCACTTTTTCATTCTCAGCTTTCTTATTTGCATTATCGGGAGCTACTTTTATTTGGTATTTTTTGAATAGAAATCAGATTGATATTTCTTGGGTTTACCTAGCTGCAATGGCACCCATTATAGTGTTCTTTTTGATTTGGTTCAGTTTTATCCGAGTGAATCCCACAAAGTATGCCGCTTACTCTTGGGTAATGAGCATGAATACAGTCTCGGCAATCTGCCTAAATGCGTTCTTTATTTATTATTTCCTTGAAAATACGCAAATACTACAGGCTTTTGGCTATTAAAACGACTGTCCGTGCGTATTCTTAATGATTTTGCTAGCTACAAAAGGGACATACTGAATCAGATTTCTAGTAAAAGTAGAGGCATAGTCGGCTCCAAACAGTCGCTGCACATTCCTACCAAGCTTCAGTCGCTTTTCAAAGTTTTTCCTCCAACCTTGCTCATAGGCCTGTTCAATCGCAATTCTTGATGTCTGTGATAAAATTGACTCTACTGCTATTTTTCCGGCTTGAATAGCCATCGCCATTCCATTTCCACAAAGTGGGGTAATCAATCCAGCAGCATCACCAGCCATTAAAATATGATTTTCAACTGGATTTTTCGACTCAAAATTAATTTCATTGATGACCTCTGGCTTTTCAAAAAGAAACTCACTTGTAGAAAATAAATGCTTTAGTTGTGGATTTTTCCATAAAACGGCTTCCTCCATCTCCGGGATAGATCCATAAGCCCGTAATTGATCCCTACTACCAAGGTAGCAAAGGTTCGCTTTGCCTTCCTCAATTGCATTGATCCCACAATATCCACCAGAAAAATTATGAAGTGCTACTTCTTTTCTGTCTATATCAGCTTTAATATGATACTTTACTCCAATGTAAGGACTTCTTTTTTGTATAAAATTCCGAGCTAAAGCTTTATCTAGTTTAGAGCGTTTTCCAAAGGCGCCTATTACATTTTTGGCCTGTAGCTGAGATCCATCCGAGAGCTCCAGCTGAAATTGATCATCGATAAATTCAATTTCCTCCACTTGAATTCCTACTTTTATAGTAGCTCCGTTTTCAGTTGCTTTTTTGACCAAAAAATCATCCAAAAGATAACGACTTAGCCCAAAACCACCTAGACCCAAAGAAACCGTTATACTCCTTCCTTTGGTATCAGAGAATGTAAATCGATCAATCTGCGGGCATTCCTGAACTTGAGGAAATAGACCTTCTCGTAATAAAAAATCCTTGACTTCATTGGAAACATACTCCCCGCAAACTCGATGAAAAGGATAAACTTTTTTCTCAATCAAAAGCACTTCCTTTTGATTTTTTGCAAGCAAATTTGCTGCGATCAGGCCCGCAAGTCCTCCTCCTATAATTACATTTTCAAAACTCTCTAACACAGTGTTGCCTTTAATTTGAAGTTTAAACCGCTCATAAAAAATGAAGGTTCAAAAATTACCCTTTATTGAAATTAGCTGTTAAATTATGAAATAATAAATAAAGTTTTTATGAGAAAATCTATTCCCAAATTACTTCGCAGAACTGCATTTGTTTTCGGAACCTTGGGCATTATGCTATATTCTGGAGGTGCATCTGCACAAAAAAAGAATAAAAAAGATTCTAAAAATGCTCCGGTAGCTGTTGCAACTACAAAACCTCCGGCTAAGCCTACAGGCCCAAAGCCCTACAAAGAGGTGATTACTAAAAATGCCAAGTCTAAAGAAGGCTTGTTCAAAGTCCATGAGGTCGAAGGTAAATTTTACTATGAAATTCCTGATTCCTTGCTAGGAAGAGATATGCTAATGGTCACTACCATAGCTAAAACTGCCGATGGATTAGGTTACGGAGGAGAGCGGACAAATACCTTAATGCTTCGTTGGGAGAAAAACAACGACGATATTCTTTTGAAAGTAGTCTCGGTTAATAATTATGCTGCGGATTCTTTGCCAATAGCAATCGCAGTTAAGAACTCGAACTTGGAGCCAATTCTTCAAAAATTTGATATTAAATCAGTAGGTACAGATTCTACTGGTGTTGTAATTGAAGCTACGGACTTGTTCAGCAAAGATGTCCAAGCACTTGGTCTTCCAAGAAGTCGCCGAACTCAGTATAAGGTAACCAGATTAGACGGTGAGCGATCTTACATTTCTAGTATAAATACCTATCCGATTAATATCGAGGCCAGGTACGTAATGACCTATTCTGCAAGCGCGCCACCTTCAAATAGCACTACTGGTTTAATCACTTTGGAGATGAACTCTTCTATGCTTCTTCTTCCAAAAGAGCCTATGAAGCAGCGTCTTGCCGATCAGCGAGTGGGTTGGTTCAGCAGATCAGTTATTGATTATGGTTCTGACCAGCAGAAAGCAGCTTCTCGAACTTACCTTGACAGATGGAGACTAGAGGTTAAGGAGGAGGACATGGAGAAATTCAAGCGAGGGGAATTGGTAGAACCAAAGAAGCAGATCGTGTATTACATCGACCCTGCTACTCCAAAACAATGGATCCCACATTTGATTGCAGGTGTAAAAGATTGGCAAGTAGCCTTTGAGGCAGCTGGCTTTAAGAACGCAATTATCGCAAAAGAAGCTCCGACGAAAGAAGAAGATCCTACCTGGAGCCCAGAAGATGCCCGCTATTCAGTGATCAGATACTTCGCTTCTGATATCCAGAATGCTTATGGACCACATGTCTCCGATCCTAGGTCAGGAGAGATTTTAGAAACTGATATTGGGTGGTATCATAATGTAATGAACCTTCTTAGGAACTGGTACTTTATCCAGACTGCTGCAATCAACCCTGATGCCAGAGGAGTTAATTTTGATGATGAGGTAATGGGTGGATTGATCAGATTTGTATCCTCACATGAAGTGGGTCACACACTCGGCCTGCCTCACAATTTTGCCTCATCCCAAGCTTATCCAGTGGAGAAACTACGGGATGCAGCCTTTACCAAAGAAATGGGAACCGCGCCTTCCATCATGGACTACGCTAGATTCAATTACGTAGCACAGCCAGAAGATAAAGGAGTAAGCCTAATGCCGAATGTCGGTCCTTATGATAAGTATGCGGTGATGTGGGGCTATCGACCAATTCCAGAAGCGAAAACTCCAGAAGCCGAACAGGATATTTTAGATAAGTGGATCTTAGAAAAACAAGGAGATCCTGTGTACCGCTATGGCCGCCAAGGGAATAGCTACGACCCTACCGCACAAAGTGAAGACTTGGGTGACAATTCAATGCTTGCTTCTGATTATGGTATCAAGAATCTGAAGCGGATCATGCCAAACTTAATGGAATGGACCAAAGAGTCAGATAAGCCATACAAGGATTTCTCTGATTTGGAAGAAATGTACGGACAGTTAATTACTCAATTCAACCGATACATGGGCCATGTCAGAACTAACGTAGGTGGTGTTGCTGAAGTTTACAGAGCCTCAGGACAAGACATTCCAGTATATATTCACACTTCAAAAGAAACTCAAAAGTCAGCTGTAGATTTCTTAAATAAGAATCTCTTCGCTACTCCTGAATGGATGATGGATGAAGCGATTCTTTCACGAATTGGAGATTTTGGTTCATTGGAGCGAATACGAGGAGTGCAAGTAAGTACACTCAACGGAATCTTGGAATGGGGAAGACTAGGAAGAATGATAGAGAATGAAGCTCTAAATGGTAAAGATGCCTACAAGATGACTGAGCTTTTCGATGATTTGAGAAAAGGAATTTGGACTGAATTAGGTGTCGGTAAGACAATCGATGTACATCGCAGATCGCTACAAAGAGCTCATATTGAGCGTCTTGATCTTATGTTAACCGGAGAAGAACCGGCATTGCCTGCAGCATTCAGAAGATTTGTAGGTCCCCAAATCAACGCTTCTCAGTCTGACATAAGACCAATGGCAAGAGGTGAATTGAAAACACTACAGGCTTCAATCAAAGCAGCGATTCCCAGAACATCTGACCGTATGTCAAAGCTTCATTTGGAAGATGCGTTAGCGCGAGTTAATGCTATTTTAGATCCAAAATAAGAGAATCAGCAATGCTAGTTAAGGGGTGTCTCTGTGGCATCCCTTTTTTGTTACAAGCATTTTTCTTTAATTTTATTCAAATCTTACCCATGAATATTGCCCTTTCTATACTCAAACAACACAAGCTTCGAATCACAGATTGCAGATTAGAAATCATTAAGGAGTTTTCAAAAAAACAAGTTGCATTAGCGCACAGCGATTTGGAAGAAAGCTTAAACAGTCAATTTGATCGAGTGACTATTTACCGGACACTCAAGACATTCCTTGATCAAGACCTAATTCATAAAGTTCTCGACGATAGCGGAGCTACTAAATATGCCCTTTGCGCTCATGAACAAGTCGATCACAATCACGAGCATGTTCACTTCAAATGTGAAAAATGTGGTGAAACAACTTGCTTAGATGCTATTTCCCTACCAAAAATTGTACTACCAAAAGGATTTGTAAAAGAGGAAATGAGCCTGCTAGTCCAAGGTACCTGTAACAAGTGTAACTAAAATTCTACTGGTTCTGGAAACTTAATTTTAATTGGAGCATCAGCAGGCCAGACTACACCAGGCGGCAAGTCAATCTTAGGAGGGACTATGTTATCTATACCTCCGTCTCCATCGTCATTTCTGTTATTTCCTCTACGGATTGAGGTTTTTGTCATTGTTGCTACAAAATAGATCAAAATGACATAGGCTAAGCCGCAAAGGATTAAATCCACTACCAAACTGTTCATATTAATTTTTTTAAATAAGATACTAGAATACTCCTTTTAAATCAATGTATTAGCAAAATTGTTTTACTTTTTCCCCAACTTTTATGAATACACCCTGCTTGCTTAATCCCTAGGATAGGTGGATATTTGCCCTTTGAAAAAAAACAGAAGTAATGATAGTAAAGACTAAAAAATATAAACTAGAGAGCGGTACCTACATCAAGATGGGATTGATCAGTATAATTAAAGAGCAATGGTGGGTGATCCCAATAGCACTTTCGATCTGCTTAGGATATTTTTGGATTCCTTCCATCTGGTGGTTTGTAGGAGCTTTGATAGCTTACGGTCTGTATGTTTTATTTTGGGCAATCCAATTTATAGGAGTTACACAAATGGAACAGAACAAGGTAATTTTTGAAAAGTTAGCTTATGAGATCGATAGCCGGCAAATATTGATGAAAATAAATACAAAGCAGGGTATGCCTGTGCAATGGAATGCTATTAAAAGAGTAGAGATAACTAAAAATGCTTATGTCCTATATCTGTCAAAGGCTCAATTTATTCATCTTCCATTTAGAATCTTCAACACAGACAACGAAAGAAAATTCTTAGAGACTATTCTCAAACGGAAAGAACTTGTCAAATAATTTGATTATCAATTATTATGGTGATCGGTTTTTTGCCTGACCGCCAAAAAAGTCAACTAATATCAAACAAGTCGATTATTGGTTAGCTAGGTGAATAAAAAAATACTTTCTACACTTTAAGCTACTTTATTCTTCTAAATATGAAACTGATTAAATTGAACGTGACAAAAAAAGGCTGCAAATAATACTATCTGCAGCCCATATTTTTTTTGTCCGATTACATTGGAGGCAAGATCACAGTATCGATCACATGCACAACTCCATTATCTGCCATAATGTCTGCAGAAGTTACTGTTGCATTGTTAATCATTACTTTTCCGCCTTTTATTGTTACAGTAATCTCACTGCCTTGTACAGTTTTTGCTTTCTGTCCGTCCTTCAAATCCGATGAAAGAATTTTTCCGGGTACTACATGATAAGTTAAAACTGCCACTAATTGTGCCTTATTCTCTGGCTTCAGAAGGTTTTCAACTGTTCCGGCAGGAAGTTTTGCAAAAGCCTCATTTGTAGGAGCGAATACTGTAAAAGGACCATCACCTTTCAATACATCCACCAAATCGCCAGCTTTGACAGCTGCAACTAGTGTTGAAAGAAAGTCTGTAGCTACTGCCAGATCAACAATGTCAGCTTCAACTTCATGAATTGAATTAGTCTTTGGAGCGAAAGATGAGGCAATGAACACCAATGCAATCATCATTAAACTTGTTAGTTTTTTCATATTAATTAAATTTTTTGGTTACCCTAATTTTAACATACTGGTCAAAAATTTGTTTTTCAATCAATTGCTAAGCCCTATTAAAGTCTTTAAATATATGTTCATAGGTTAATAATCCATTTGAACGGAAAAAAATACTAGCTAAATCAAACGCTCATACCTCAAAAACTAGACTCATGCAAATTAAACTACTCACTGTTGGTAAGACGGATCATCCAGCTATCCAACAACTTATCAATGAATATGAAGGACGTCTAACACATTACATCCGCTTTGAGCTCGAGGTCATTCCAGATCTAAAAAACACAAAATCCCTCTCCGAACTGGTCCAAAAGGAAAAAGAGGGTGAATTACTCTTAAAAAAAGTTCAGCCTTCAGACGAGCTAATTTTATTGGATGAGCGAGGTAAAAGTTATGGATCCTTAGAGTTTTCAGTGGTTATCCAGAAGAAAATGAACTCTGGCTTAAAGCAATTGATTTTTATCATTGGAGGACCGTATGGCTTCTCAGAAGCGGTTTATCAACGGGCAAATGGAAAGATTTCTTTTTCAAAGATGACTTTTTCACACCAGATGATTCGCCCATTTTTCATCGAACAGCTCTATCGAGCATTTACAATTCTCCGAAATGAGCCTTACCATCATGATTAGTAGTAGTATGGAAAAGTTAATTGTTGGAATAATATTTGTTCCAATGTTACCAAATTGTTAAGTTTAATTTAATTGCTTAACACTTGGTTAGTCATACATGGAAAAATCATTTCTCGTCGGCTTTTTTTTATTAGTGCAAACCTTTACGGTCTTAGCGCAAGAACCAGCGATGGAATACGATGAATTAAAATTTAAGTCAGCTAGTGAGAAAAGTTATTGGAAAGAAAGTCTACAATCTCCTTATAAATTGTTCAGAGCATTAGATGCCAGCTCACCGATAGGTGATCAAAGATGGGAGGATTTACTCACCCTATTAGATAAGAAATACTCGAAAAAAGGTAAAAGTATAGCGCTGTTAAGATCAATTTTTGAAAAATCCCACCAAAAGCTTTTTAAAAAATACGAACAACATTCTACCTTCAATGCCATGCTCGATGAAGGTAAATTTGATTGTGTAAGTGCATCTGCAGCTTTAGGACTCCTTTTAGATCGATATTCATTTGATTACAAAATTGTAGAAACAGCTTATCATGTTTTCATTGTAATTGGTTTTAAAGATGAAGACATACTGTTTGAAAGCACACTCCCTATCGGAGGAATGATAACTTCTCCATCAAAAGTTCAAGTCTATCTCGCAGCTTATAAGCCAACTAAAAATTCACAGCTTTATCCACTCAATCAGCGATTGGGAGATCCGACTCAAGCGCTGAATGACAACTCAATTTTTAGAAAAGTATCACTTCTTGAACTGGCAGGCTTGCAATATTACAATGATGCAATCGCACATTTCAATCAACAAATGTTTACCGATGCCTCTAATCAGTTAACAAAAGCTTTGGCACTTTATCCATCTGATAGAATTAAAGATTTGAAAGATTTAGCGATTCAGCAGGCCTACAAAACTACTGGTCGAGATATTAAATAAAAATGGCCTCTATTTCTAAGAGCCTTAATTTCCTTTGAGCCATCAACTCATTCTACAAGAACATCTTTTTGAACAATGATTTTATAAATTTTGGAATGACCTTTATCTAAGTGAAATTCAAGTACAAAATTAGAATTGAGAATCAAATCTGGCCATAGGTCAAATACCACATATTTGCCAAGATAGAAATTAATGATTTTGGCCTCCTAGTCCGTGAACATGTCCATGGGTAATCTCCTCAGATTCGGCATCTCGAATGGAGATAATTTTTCCTTCAAAAGACAAATCATATCCAGCCAATGGCGGATTGAAGTCCATGTGTACCCCTAAATAATTAATCTTAATTATCTCCCCTTTAATTTGATTCCCTTTTTCATCTTGCATGGGAACTACTTTACCGACTTTCAGCGGTTCTTGTTTTTCAGTCCCTTGCTGCTTAAAATTTGATTTCGGAATAACGGTTTTACGCTCTTCATAGTAATCGCCGTAAGCATTGTCAAAATCAATGAAAACAGAAAACTCGTCTCCGATAGATTTACCAATGAGCGCTTCCTCAAATTTTGGAAAGACTGAGTCAGTGCCAACCAGAAATAGGAAAGGGGCAGTTTCTGGTACTTCCTCCCAAGGCTGCATCCCAGTCTCCCCATTATCCGCTTTCAAACGGTAAGAAAT
>JBDNIP010000786.1:0-2719 GCA_041688245.1 Algoriphagus sp. | reverse complement strand
GTGCATAATGCGATCGATGATCGTGGAAAAGCAGAAGGGAAAAAAGGTCAAAATTCTTGGCCTGTGGATTTGCTAATGATGCGAGATGTGTATGTAGCGGATCAATTTGGGATTCAAATTAATGGTCCGACGATAGGAGATAATGTCGGAAATGCAATTTATGCCAAATCAGGTAACGGAATCATCTACGATGGAGCCATTCGTGACATCAGCGGCTTGAAGGAAATCGGCGGTTTCACTTCCTATTTTGGGAGCTACCATCCATCTCACCACAATCAATCCGGAAATCTAAATACCATGCTGGTAGGCATCAATCAGCCTACTCGAATTCGGCAGGTAACTGTCATGCCCGGGGATGTGGTTTTAGGCAGAGATGGTGGTGTTTCTTTCATCCCACCACATTTGGCTGAGAAAGTAGTGGTGACATCGGAGATCGTCCGCCTTCGAGATATGTTTGGACATGAGCGCCTGCGCGAAGGGAAGTATACTGCCGGACAGATCGATACTCGATGGTCTGATGAAATCGAGCGCGACTTTTCTGAATGGCTCAACGAGCACATCGACAAGCTTCCGGTTCCGAAAAGCCAAATTCAAGAGTACCTCAAAGACCGATCTTGGTAAACTCCATTAAACCCCATCAACCATGTCAAAATCAAATTCAAGAAGATCCTTTCTGACCAAAAGTGCACTCACAGCAGCAGCTGGGATGGCGGCAATACCGAGTTTTGGAAGTCAATTTGAAACAGCTATCGATCGAGCTCCCAAATCATCCATCCCTTCCGATCTGAAAATCACAGAAATCAAATGTGGCTATATCCGTAATGGTCACAGTCTCTTTGTAAAAATATATACTAATCAGGATGTCTGGGGCTGCGGAGAAGGAGTAGATGCCACGCCTGGCACTTATCATTTGGTTAAAATGTTTGGCGAGCGAATCAAAGGCAAAAGTCCATTGAATGTGCATCGCCTTTTCGAGGACATTCGTCGTTCGGGTTTCTTCGAGGGAGCTCAATCGGGGATGTTTGTAGCCGTGTTGACAGCTGTGGAAAGTGCCCTTTGGGATCTTGCTGGAAAGGCTTTGGGACTTCCTGTTTATCAACTGTTAGGAGGGAAATTTAGAGATAAAATCCGAGTGTATTGCGACACGGCTTTGTATCGCAATGGAACGCCTACACCTCAAGACTTTGCAGATGCTGCAACGGATGCAGTCAAGAGGGGATTCACCGCGGTGAAATTTGATGTGGACGAAGCAAAAGACCCCAATAAATACGATGCTTACAACTGGACTGCTAGTCCAGGAGAATTGGAGCGAATGTACAACCAAGTTGCTGCTGCAAGGGAAGCTGTGGGATCTAAGATCGACATCTGCGTGGATATGCATGGGAGGTACGATGCTGTCACAGGTCATGCGGTAGCAAAGCGATTTGAAGACTTGGGATTGATGTGGCTGGAAGAGCCTATTCCTGCCGAAAATGTGGAGGCTTATAAAAATATTACTCAGGAAACGAGTACCCCAATCTGCGCAGGAGAGAATCTCTATCTCGCACATGGTTTCAGGAGGTTGTTGGAAATAGGAGCTGTGGATATCATTATGCCGGACCTCCAAAAAGCAGGAGGCTTGGGCGAAGCACAGCGTATCGCCAATCTGGCAAATCTTTATTACACTCCCTTTGCACCGCACATGGTGGCTTCTTACCTCGGAGCGATGGCTTCCAGTCATGTGTGTGCTTCGGTACCCAACTTCATGATTCTGGAGTGGCAGATCTATTTTGAGACCAATCCTATGTTCAAAGAGATCGTGACTTTTGACGGGCCTATGACGATTGATGGACATATTCCTCTTTCTGAAAAACCAGGCGTGGGGGTGGAAATCAATGAAGAAGGCATGCGAAAATATGCTACACCCGGAGTGCCGTTTTTCGAGTGAATAGGAATTGGAAGATTTGAAAATCGCAAGATTTTATAATTGATAATCTTAACAGTTGATGTTGCTATATGAATCAAGTAATGAGGTTTTTATAAGTCTCGTAAATCGTACATCATAAATCTAAAATCATAATAGAATATCCCAAAACAACAATTAAAAATAAAGAACCATGAATAGAATAACTCAGAAATTACAACAACTAGCCATTTGCTTAGGTCTCCTTGTTGCGTTTTCCTTCGGAAATGAAGTAAATGCACAGCGAGTGGCAGCATCTCCGGAATACATCAAAGCGCTGACTCCAGACTGGAAGGGGGAACGGTTCTCCGATGGTAGACCAAAAGTATCTGACACGCTGCTGGAGCGATTGAAAGCGATCTCGATTGAAGAAGCTTGGGGTGTTTTGCGCAATAAAGGCTACAATAATCAATACGAAGGAGATTGGCAGATTATGCTACCTGGGGAATCTATGACGGGAAGAGTTGTCACTGCACAATATATGCCGCTGCGACCGGATTTTCAGAATCAAGTGAAGGCTCAGGGAGTGGATAATGAGGGAAGATCGCAGAAGGGCGGGACCAACTCATGGCCGATTGATATCCTCAGAAATGGTGATGTTTACGTAGCTGATGGATATGGCAAAATTGCTGATGGTACTCTGATCGGTGACAATCTTGGCAACTCAATCTATGCCAAATCCCAGCGAGGAGTAATCTTTTACGGTTCAGTTCGAGATCAGGAAGGACTATCTGAGATCGATGGCTTCAATGCTTGGATGAAAGGACAAGATCCTTC
>JBDNIP010000114.1:0-2781 GCA_041688245.1 Algoriphagus sp. | reverse complement strand
GCATAAAATAATTCAATTCCCAATATTTTCTCAACATTCCCAATGACTTGAAGGGCTTTTCTCGCTCCAATACTTCCCATACTTACATGATCTTCTTGTCCTAGGGAGGTTGGAATGCTATCAGCTGAGGAGGGAAAGCAAAGTCCCTTATTTTCTGAGGCTAGCGCAGCAGTGGTGTATTGTGGAATCATCAGGCCTGAATTCAAACCTGTTTCTTTCAGAAGTAATTTTGGGACGCCAGGTGTATCTCCTTCGATCGAAAGGTAAATTCTCCGATCTGAAATATTTCCAATTTCAGATGCTGCTAAACAGGCATAATCAAGTGGCAGAGCAATAGGCTGACCATGGAAGTTGCCCCCGGAAATGGTATGATCTTCAGAAATGACGATTGGATTATCGGTAACCGAATTGATTTCTATTTCAATTGTCTCTTTTAGATGAAGCCAGGCATTTCGGGAAGCTCCGTGAACTTGTGGCATGCAACGAAGCGAATAAGGATCTTGAACGCGAGCACAGTTCTGATGAGAATTTACAATCTCCGAATCCTTCAGAAGATTTAAGATTGTTTGTGCGACGTGTTTATTCCCTGTGTAAGGCCTTAGTTGATGTAATTCTGGGGAAAATGGCTTGATCGAACCCATCAATCCTTCGATCATCATTGCCCCGGTGATGTCAGCATGTTTCAAGACATTGCTCAGTCGATCCACCACCTTTACTCCGAAGGCAGCCATAAACTGGGTTCCGTTGATTAGCGCCAAACCTTCCTTTGGACCTAAGGCGATTGGCTCCAATCCAAAATGATTCAGTACCTTTTTAGCACCGGTAATTTCTCCCTCAAAGTGAACTTTTCCCAATCCTATCAATGGCAAAGCTAGATGGGAAAGTGGTGCAAGATCTCCTGATGCTCCCACCGAACCTTGCATTGGAATCATTGGGGTCACATCTTGCTCAAGCATCCAAGTCAATCGCTTTAAAGTTTCCCATTGGATTCCGGAAAATCCCTGAGCTAAAGCATGAATCTTCAAAATCAACATCAACTTAGAAATCTCCTCAGGAATAGGATCACCCAAACCTACAGCATGGCTTTTCAAGAGATTTTCTTGAAGCGTGCGTGTATCAGACTCTGAGATTCGAGTGGTACAAAGCGGACCAAATCCCGTATTTATCCCATACACTGCCCGGTCTCCTTTCGAGATAGTAACTACAGCTTGTGCGGAGTGGCTGACTTTTTTGTGAATATCTGGATGAAATATGCCTTTGATCTCTTTTCTGGCAATTTTTAGTGCTACCGAACTGGTTAAGTGATCTCGACCGTAGTTGAATTTTATCATTTGAGGCAAGGTTTGACCGCTATAAAATTTGATCCAATGGACCTTTCCCATCAGAACTCAAAAATAACAGCTTTGAATGATACCCTATGATACCATTATAATCACTAATTGATACCTTAGAGGCATCAATGGAGTTGAGACATCTACATTATTTTAAAGCGGTGGCTGAGGAATTAAATTTCCGAAAGGCCGCAGATCGACTTTTTATCTCCCAACCAGGACTGAGTCGTCAGATTCGACAATTGGAAGAAGAGCTTAGCGTAACTCTTTTTGACCGAGATCAGCGGAATGTCAGCCTTACAGCTGCAGGAAGCTACCTTAAAGTAGAGGTAGATTTTCTATTAAATCATCTGGAGACGATCAAAGGACAATTGAATCAAATCCAAGCCGGTAAAATAGGGGAGCTTCGCATTGGCTTCTTGGGCTCAGCATCGAATCAGATTATTCCTCGATTGATGTCAAAGTTGAATGCTTATCAACCATTGGTAAATGTGAATCTGGAAGAGTTAAGTAATTCCCTACAGGTGGAAATGCTACAAAAGGATAAGCTCGACTTAGGTTTTGTCCGATTGAATTCAGTTCCTGATGAGTTGGAAATGAAAACTATTGCAAGGGATTCTTTTTCGCTGGTTGTACCGACAAGTCACCCAATAACGGCTAGTGATTTCATCTCGATGAATCAATTTAAAGAAGAGTCCTTTGTGCTTTTTTCCAGCGACTATAGCAACTTTTACTATGATCAGATTATTGGAATTTGTCGGGATGCAGGTTTTTCACCGAAGATTCAGCATAAGTCTGTCCATGCTTTGACTATTTTTAAACTTGTGGAAAGTGGGCTTGGGGTGGCCATTGTTCCGACGTCAATTCAGGAAGGCTATGAGATCAATGTTCGATTTATGGAGATTCCTCATATATCGCAATTCACAGAATTGTTGGTCATTTGGAAGACGGAAAATCGCAATCCTGTGCTGAAGCAAGTATTGGATTTGATCCAATTCTTCCGAATCAAGTAAAATCCGCTCCTCAAGAATATTCTAAAATGAGCTATTTTAGCTAACAGAACTATTTGTCGGGCAAATGTCGGGTTAAATCCGAGCTAGTTTCGCCTTAAGCCCAAATACAATCAGAGAAATTGCCATGGTCAATCAAAATCTACATGCTATGAAACAACCAGAATTGGGAAAAAAGATCTCTGAACTTAGAAAAGCGAAAGGGATGACACAGGAGGAACTTGTAGAAAAGTGTAATCTGAACGTGCGAACGGTGCAGCGAATAGAAGCCGGTGAAGTGACACCGAGGAGCTTTACTATTAACCCAACTTGAAAATTCTGTCCCCATAAATCAGGTAAAACCGATTATTTCAATTTATTTTTCGGGACCAAAGGGCGTTTAGAGCAATTGAGTGGGTGTCAAAGCGCCGAAATCCAATAAGTTGTGACCCATAGATTTG
>JBDNIP010000785.1:0-4297 GCA_041688245.1 Algoriphagus sp. | reverse complement strand
TGAGAATTATTCTTAAAGACTGAAGTAGATATCTTCTTTAAGATACTGATTTCCAGTTTTTACTATACAATTCACTAAAAATCAACAGTTTAAATCTAAAAATTTAAGTACTCTTCTGATCCTTGATTGGCATAATTAATCTCTTTTCTCCTTTCCAATTTGACTATCAACCAAATAGCCCAATAAGCCTACAATCACTAAACCTAATCCAATTAGACTCTCCAATGGCTTATTCCAAAGAATATAGCCCATGATTCCAAGGCTCAGGGTGATGTAGACGATTTGTAAATATGGCTTCCAGGGGCTTTTGAATCCCGAAGTCGTTTTGATCTTGAGCGAAGAGGATATGGTGATAGTTCCCATTAATTGAAGTACAAAGCCTGCATAGATCAGAATTTGCTCCAAGGATCCTGAGAGAAATAGAATCAAACTTATAGTCGTATTTAGGATGATTGCAGGAACTGGAATTCCATTTGAATTCACAGCTGCAACCGGTTTCCAAAGCTTGTAGTCTTTCGCTATTGAATGGGTAATTCGTGGTCCAATCCAAGAATACCCACTGATGGTGGCGATCAATTGGATGGCGATGAAAAAACTGATCCAAGCAGCTCCTGTTGGACCAAATATATTTTCAAAGACAATGGTAGCCACTTGAACATTACCAGAAAGTTGATCAACTGACGCATGTTTTAAGAAAACCACTTGAAGCAAGATGTAAACGACCGTTACAAAAATGGTTGAGCCGATCAATGCTTTTGGAAGGTTTTTTCCAAGCTGATCGATTTCTTCGACTATATAGGCTGCCGAATTCTAGTCTGTGAAAGCATAAAAAACAAAGATTAACGATACTACAAAACCTGATTTGATGACTTCGCTGCTCCAATTAGAAGAAAAGTCCAACGCTGTAAACTCTATTGTAGGAGAAAAATAAGAACCTATTCCGATTAGAATCAGCACAAAGATGATTTTCAAAAGCGTAAAGCTATTTTGGATTAAGTTGCTCTGCCGAAGACTTGCAATATGCCCAACTGGGATTCCGATTAAGAAAATTAAACCTGGCCAACTACTTTCTCCTAAAATAGGAGTGAGGCAATTGTTCATCGCCATCGCTGCAATGGCAATCGGCGCAGAAAAGCCAACGGTCAGTGAAACCCATGCACAGCGATAGCCAATGGATGGATGCAGTGTTTCAGAAAGGAAAATGTAATCACCTCCTGATTTCTGGAAATGAATGCCTAGCTCCGCATAGATCAATGCGCCAATCAAAGCCATTCCACCTCCTAATGTCCAGAGCAAAATAATGGAGTAGGTATTTTGTACTTCAATTAGTTGAAACCCGAGACTAGTAAAAACACCCGTTCCGATCATATTTGCGATGACCAAACCAGCCGCAGTTTTCCAGCCTATCGTATGATTTGAAAGCATTGTCTCGAAGATTACGGATTTTGAAAACAATAAAAAAGGCATCTGCGGAAGCAAATGCCTTTCAAATTAAAAGGACTGAAAATTAATCCTCTTTTACTTCCTCAAATAGATCAATTGGTGTAGCCTTAACTTTTTCCTCAAAAGCTTTCCAGTCGCCGTTCATGAATTTTTCCACTGCTGCCATTGCATCTTTTGCAGATTCCCGGGCATGATCGAAGAGTCTTTCCTCTGTCTCTCCAGGAGCTGAATAAGAGGACGCGACATATCTGCGAGGAGCAGATTGCATAGACATGGCAGTAGGATAGAGGTTTCTCACGATTCCCTGACCTTCCCGAGTTGGTCCGTTAAATTCCTCCCGAGTAGTATCCAGCTTTTTCTTGATGTCTTTAGCTGCTTTATTCAGTGCTTTAGCCTCTTCGGTATCCACATCTTTGGTCAGATTCAGAATCTTGTCTATCACTTTTTGTACATCGTCCAACTTCTCTGTCGAACCAGATACCTCTGAAGAAAGCGCTTCAAGTCGTTTCATAAACTCTTCCCGAGCTTTCAAATCAGCTAAATTATAGGTGATTCTAGGATCCATAAATACATTGATCATGGTGGAGTCAGTTTCGCCTTTATAATCAAAAACCAGCTTATAGGCTCCTGGTAAGGCATTTCCACCGCTTGGCTCATAGAATCTGGTGCGATTTTTACTTCGACTTGTACTCGCTTTTGAAGTAGACTTCCGGTCTAGATTCCAAGTCACTTTGTTTACTCCTTTTACAGGGACAGTTTTTAAAGTTCTGATCTGCTCGTTAGCCGCGTTAAAGATTTTCACTGTGACTGTATCAAGTTTTGCTGTGTCAAGATCACTTATGATAAAGCTGATTCTACCTCCAAATTCTCGGTTTTCAGCAGCATATTTTGCATTTGCTGCAAATCGCTCGCCATGAGGCTGCTGTACCTCAACTTGATAAGCATCTGGGGTAGGAACTGCAGTGATTAGTGCTGAAGGTAATTCCCCTGAATTCTTGGCCATTACTCGAAGCGGCCTGATATCATCGAGCACCCACATGGATCGTCCAAATGTACCGATCACCAAATCAGCCTCTCGTTCTTGAATGGCAAGATCATAGGTTGATACTGCTTTTGGATAGCCATTCTCCCACTTGTTCCAGGTTTTTGCCTTGTCAAAAGAGACATACAATCCGAATTCTGTTCCTAAAAATATCAAGTTTGGAGCTTCGATGTCCTGCTTGATTGATAGCGTGTATCCAGATACCTTGCTATCGTCTGCTATTCGTGTGAATGAAGAACCGAGGTTCGAGGTATGGTAAGCATAGGCACCGAAATCATTGTTTCGATAATTGTTAGCGATTACCCATACTTCATTTGCATCATAGGTGGAAGCCTGAATCTGTGGAATCCAAGATCCCTTAGGCAGCCCTGTGAGTTTGGAAACTACGTTAGTCCACGTTTTTCCTCCATCCTTAGTCACCTGTACATTACCATCATCTGTTCCTACCCAGATTACATTCGGATCTATTGGGCTAGGGGCAATGGCCAAAATAGTCGTATGATTTTCTGCTCCAGTGATATCAAAAGTTAATCCTCCAGTTGATTGCTGACGCTGCTTGGTAGAGTCATTTGTGGTAAGATCGGGAGAAATGATTTCCCAGGTATCTCCATTGTCAGTTGACTTGTGTAAAAATTGAGAACCATAATATACGGTCTTCGCATTATGAGGATCCTGTGCAATCGCAGCATTCCAGTTGAACCGAAGAAAAACATTTTTGTCTGGATGAGTCGGTCTTACGGTTTTATTATGACCAGTTTCCTTATCAAATCGGGATACATTTCCACCCTGAGACATGGTATAGCCATATCGGGAATCAGTAGGATCCGGTACCACATCGAAGCCATCACCAAAGGAGATTTCTTGCCAATAGGTATTTCGAATGCCATCTCTTCTCCAGATATAAGAAGGCCCCACCCAAGAACCGTTATCCTGCATTCCACCATAAATATTATAGGGAAGTTCGTTATCTACATTGACATGGTAGAACTGACCAACGGGAATATTTTCTGCGAAATACCAAGTCTTGCCTCCATCTCTTGTAATGTTCAAACCTCCATCATTGCCGTCAATCATGAGTTTTGGATCAAAAGGATTGATATACCAAGCATGATGATCCGGATGAACACCACCATATTGTAAAAGCTGCTGGAAGGACTTTCCACCATCCTCACTCATTCCTACGCTACTATATAAGGTGTAAATCCGATTCTCATTTATCGGATCTGCGTAGATCTCAGAATAGTAGAAGGGACGATTACCGATATTGCCGCCGTCATTGATCTTTTCAAACTTATTTCCTCCATCTTCAGAGACATAAAGGGCATTTTTCTTAGACTCGATTAGCGCATAAACCTTATTGCTATTTGATTCAGAGATAGCCAAACCCATTCTTCCTAAATCTCCTTTAGGAATACCATTTGAATCGTCGAGCTTTTTCCAGTTTTCACCGCCATCAAGTGTCAAGTATAATCCTGAAGAAGGTCCTCCAGATTCAAAAAAGTCAGGATAACGCCGGTGCTGCCACATGTTGACAAACATCTTATTAGGATTATTAGGATCCATGATCATCTCACCAACACCAGTTTTGGTGTCTACATAAAGAATCTTCTTCCAAGTTTTTCCGCCATCGGTAGTCTTATAAACTCCGCGGTCTTCTTGCTCACCCCAAGGTGATCCAATAGCTCCGACGAATACTGTATTTGGATCATCAGGATGAATAATGATCCGATGAATGGCTTTTGTTTTCTCCAGTCCCATCAGTTGCCAAGTCTTTCCAGCATCCAATGAGCGGTAGACTCCGCCGCCCATGGT
>JBDNIP010000784.1:0-1607 GCA_041688245.1 Algoriphagus sp. | reverse complement strand
CGACTTCTAACATACCAAATAGCAGAACCGGGCACACGCTTCAGCACTTCTAATCCCTTTTCTAACTTATTTTCAATCAATCGAACGCTGTAGCTAAGATTTGCTCTCGCAAAGCTTTTTTGAAAAAATGCTACTTGCTTCATTTCCAATCGAACTTGGATATCTTCACATACTTGTGGCGTGGCCGATGCCGTCAGCGCAAGAATAGGGATAGTTGGATGAAAAGGCCTAATCGTTGCAATTTCAAGGTACGAAGGTCGAAAGTCGTACCCCCATTGAGAAATGCAGTGCGCTTCATCAACGGCAATCAGATTAATTGGCATTTGTTTGAATCGAGCTATAAAAAGATCTGATTTCAAACGCTCCGGCGATACATATAAAAATTTGTAGTCTCCATAAATACAATTGTCAAGAATTCGATCAATTTCCCTAGAGCTCATCCCCGAATAGATTGCAGCGGCCTTAATACCCTTGACTTTTAATGCGTCGACTTGATCTTTCATCAATGCAATTAAAGGACTGACAACAAGGCAAATTCCATTGAGCACTAAGCCTGGGAGCTGAAAACAAAGCGATTTCCCTCCACCTGTCGGCAAGAGCGCAAGTGTATCCCTGCCAGATAAGACAGATTCTATAATCTGATCTTGGACTTCTCGGAAATCCAGATGCCCAAATACTTCCTGAAGAATCAATTTCGCCCGGTCAATCATTTACCACGATGGCTTGGATTTAGAGAGAAAAGCTGCAATTCCATGCTTGCAGTCCGCATGCGCTCGTGCTTTAGCATTCAACTCTGCCGCATAGTTTAATGCCTTGATCCTACTTTCTTTAGTCAATTCGCGAAGCAACATTTTGGTTTCAGTCATGGAAAAGCTTGAATTTCTAGTAATAAGCTTTTGAGCAAAATCAAAAACTATCTTCTTCAATTCTTCGGACTCAATTACTTCTGTAATCAAACCTAATTCGGCAGCTTTGGAAGAGGTAATTAACTCACCCGAGAGCAATAATTCTTTGGTTTTGGCACCACCGATCTGCTCTAATAGAAAAACAGATACAAGCGCAGGAATAAAGCCAATAGCCACTTCAGTGTAGCCAAAAAGTGCCGCTGGTGCAGAAAAAGCAAAATCACAAACAGTCACCAAGCCACAGCCCCCGGCCAAAGCATGACCTTGAACTTCAGCAATCACCACTTTTGGAAAGTTATAGACTAACTCAAAAAGATCCTTGAGTCCATGACTATCCGCTAGATTTTCTTGAAAAGTAAACGCTTGCATTTGCTGCAAATAAGCCAGATCGGCTCCGGCACAGAACGCTTTTCCAGAAGCGCTTAGGACTACGACTTTCACATCCTCATTCAATTCCATCATGAAAAAGGCCTCCTTTAAACCTAATATTATTGCAGGGTTCAGTGCATTACGCTTTTCAGGGTTATTTAGTTTTATATACCCGATTCGATCTGAAATACTGGTGAGCACGAGGCGATTCATGGAGTTTTTAAGTTTTCATCAAGTTAGGTGCAGAAAAAGGCAATGCCAAAAAGCAAGTCAGAAAAGTATTCGAAAAGCTGCGTCTCCAAGCTTCAAGGTATCGCTGTATTGCTTTTTCTT
>JBDNIP010000783.1:0-1572 GCA_041688245.1 Algoriphagus sp. | reverse complement strand
GTCTTCGGTCTCTTTTCTTCCTTCCTATTTATTCCAAAAGCATACCGAAAAAAGTTTGAAACTGATTTAAGCTAAAAAGGTCTAAATGCAGATCAAAAAGGCCATTTTATTTGTTAGTGGTGGGTTTGAGAAGTTAGGTTAAATATATCCGACTTTGACAACTTTTGTTCGCCTGCGGACGAAAATGTTCGCGTGAAGTAATTTGTATTTTGATGAAATCATCTAAATGGGCATCCACTGGCTATTTTTTGCATGGCATACCATTTGGCATATAGGGGATAGCCCTGAAAAGGAAAAACACACAATGGATAGAAAATTAGAAAAGAAGTTTTGGACCCCGAAAAAGATCGCCTACATCTTAGGTGGAGTAGTGATTGCAGCTGGGATAATTTATCAAATCGGATATGCAGATCATCGCGCTACCATGAATGTGGAGAAAGATCGCTTGAGTATTGCTACGGTCAGCACTGGAGAATTTACGGACTATATCCTGGTATCTGGCCAGATCGAACCTGCACAGACATTTTTCCTCGATGCCATCGAAGGTGGAATGGTGGCAGCGGTAGTTCGTGAGTCCGGTGCCTTAGTGAATAAAGGCGATACGATTCTGACTTTGACTAATTCAAATCTTCAGTTGGACGTGATGTCTCGGGAAACTATGCTGTACGAGCAGATTAATAACCTTCGTCAAACTCGGCTTTTCCTTGATCAAAACGATCTGAATCAGCAGGGACAATTGGCAGAGATCGACTACCAGATTTCGCTTTTGGAACCTCAATACAAGCGATTCAAGGAGCTGCATGGAAAGAAACTGGTTTCTGACCGTGAGTTTGAAGAGGTAAAAGAGCAATACGAATACAATGTGAAGCGAAAGGAATTGACCTATCGTTCCTATCGAAGTGATTCACTAGCTCGTTCCTATCAGCTGCAGCAGCTCCGACAGTCGGAAGACAGAATGAATGCTTCCTTAAATGGAGTAGGTCAGATCTTAAATAATCTCGTGATTAAAGCTCCTATTGCAGGTCAATTAGCGATGGAGCAAATCGAAATTGGCCAAGCCATGAATCCAGGTTCACGCTATGGACAGATCGATATTTTGGATGAATTCAAGGTGCGGGTACCGATCGATGAATTGTATTTGCCAAGAATCGGGCAGGGGCTTCGCGGAAAATTTACATTAAGCGGTGTAGACCATGAACTTGAAATTATGAAGATCTACCCGACGATAACCAACGGGCGATTCGAAGTGGATATGAAATTTACCGGCCAAAATCCAAAAGGGATCCGTCGCGGTCAGAGTGTCCGAATCCGATTGGAATTGGGTGACAGCGAGCAGAGCTTGCTTTTGCCAACAGGCGGATTCTTTAAAGACACTGGCGGAAATTGGGTGTTTGTGCTCAGCGCAGCAGGGAGTGCAGAAAAGCGAAATATCCGACTGGGTCGAAAAAACCCTGAATTCTATGAAGTCTTGGAAGGCTTGGTAGAAGGTGAAAAGGTGATCGTTTCAGGATATGAGAACTTTGGGAATAATGAGGTGCTGGAGATGAAGTGATGTGGGGTGTTGGGTGCTGG
>JBDNIP010000782.1:0-5000 GCA_041688245.1 Algoriphagus sp. | reverse complement strand
GATTGCGAAAAGGGAGGCTGCGAGGTGCGGGTATTGATTTTTGTAAAATACTAACTGGTTTTTCTGAAATTGGATTGACGAACTTGGATTGACGATGGCGATAAAATCAATAATTAGAATTCTTGGTTTAGGATCATAATGTTTTATTAATCGTACAAATAATACTAATATTGTATCATTAATTAAATATTATGGCAAATACACAACCTGTATTATTTCCAAAAAGTCAGCGAATTCTCAGCGAGTTAGGTGAGAATATAAGACTTTCTCGATTGAGACGAAAGCTATCCAGTGCTCAGGTGGCACAGCGCGCAGGCATTGGTCGATCTACCTTGGTCAAAATTGAGCAGGGTCATGCAGGAGTTGGCATTGGGAACATCGTGAATGTACTTCGGGTATTGGGCTTGGAACAGGATCTTTTATTACTTGCCAAGGATGATGAATTGGGCAGGAAGTTGCAAGATGCAAATCTACTTACCAAACAGCGAGCACCTAAAAAACCAAAATAATGGCTACAAGTCGTAGAAGAGCACTCTTGGTATATGCGGACTGGAATGGAATAAATTCTGAACAGTGGATGGGAACCCTTCATGCTGAACTTTTGAGGGGTAAGGAGATTTTTTCATTTGAGTTTGCGCCAAATTGGTTGGAATCAAACGATGCACAATTACTCGATCCGGATCTGCAATTGTATTCTGGGAAACAGTATCTCAACGAAAGTACTAAATCTAACTTTGGCCTATTTCTGGATTCATCACCCGACCGGTGGGGAAGAGTGCTCATGAGGAGACGAGAAGCAGCACTGGCGCGGTTGGAGCAAAGACCTGAAAATAAATTATTTGAAACTGATTATTTGTTGGGAGTATTTGACGGCCACAGAATGGGCGCATTAAGATTCAAGTCTGTTCCTGAAGGTGCATTTCTAAGTGATAACTCCAAACTTGCAAGTCCACCCTGGACGTCTATCCGAGAACTGGAGCAAATCAGCCTTCGGTTGGAGGAAGACGATGTGTCCTCAGATCCTGACTATTTAAATTGGCTGAACATGCTCGTAGCGCCAGGTTCCTCCTTAGGCGGAGCAAGACCTAAAGCAAGTGTACTTGATCAAAATAATGCACTTTGGATAGCCAAATTTCCGAGTAAAAATGATGATTCAGACGTGGGAGGGTGGGAAATGGTGGTTCATTCGTTAGCCAAACAGGCTGGGATAGTGGTGGCGGATGGTTTAGCAAGCAAGTATTCATCCAAAAACCATACGTTTCTTACCAAACGATTTGACCGTAATCCTGATGGAAGTAGAATTCATTTTGCTTCCGCTATGACATTATTGGGGTATACAGACGGTCAGGACTACCTTGATGGCGTGAGTTATCTTGAATTAGCAACTTTTATTGCCAATACCAGCCCATTCGTTCAGGTGGATTTAGAGCAATTGTGGCGACGAATCGTATTCAGCATCTGTGTGTCCAACGTAGATGATCATCTCAGAAACCATGGTTTTATCTTGACTTCTGCGGGATGGCGATTGTCGCCTGCTTATGATATTAATCCGGTAGAAACAGGGACAGGGTTAAAGCTTAACATTTCGGAAAGTGACAACGCACTGGATCTGAGCTTAGCTTTGGAGGTGATACCTTTTTTTCGGTTGACTAGCGTGCGAGCTTTACTGATATTGGAAGAGGTGAAAAAGGCTGTTGGAGGTTGGAGAGCAGTTGCTAAGAACATGGGGATTCCCAACCAACAAATCGAAGCAAAGTCAAGCGCTTTTCAGAAAGCTGTTGCAATCTGATTTTGAAGAATTGCATCTCACTACCATTTGATATAAGCTACATTTCTGATAAGTGGTGACATCAATTTTTCCAAGTGAGGCAATAAAACCAGTGCAGTAATACAAGCAATTAGGAATAAAATCACCAAATTTAATAAACTAAAAAAGAATAGCTATGGGTTTTTCAAATTGGATAAAACAGATCAATATTTTACAAAGCGACCAACGATGGTGGGAAGGTAAAAAAGGGAACTTGTACATAAAAAGTTCGGGTAATGATAGAAAAGGGAAAACTGAAAAATTTTTCCCAAAACCATAAGAATGAATTTGATATTAATCTCTTGATTCTAGGCTTAAAAATAAAACTTTAATACTTTAAAGTGAATGAATTCGAAATCAAATAGATTACAAGCCAAAAAAAATATTAGTATTTTCTTTGTTAATCTTTTAGTAAAAATTTATTTGTGTAAAACAACTAATATAGTTTTGGTTATATTGTATGTTAAAGACAGTTCTTTAAATTTAATAACCAAGTAATTTTAAATTTGGTGCTGGATGCTTTTTAAATTTCCAAGATTGGAATCATGCTCCATTACCAAAGGAGGGATCCGTTTAGAAGTCAAAATAGAAAAGGTCTTCATTTTAAAATGGGGGCACTTTTTTTCTTTTTAGAGGCAGTCTACTACCCACAGGAGAGAACGGGACTCTATGAAATCGGACTATTTTTTGGAATATTGTTTTATAATAGGCCTAGTTATTAATTAGAACCTTTTCAAAATCCTATAACCTCGAAAGATAAAATTCAAAATGATCGACAAGTTTTTTGCTAAATTCCGGAGATATACCTCATTTTTCTCAAATCAATAATCAAGATTAATTCAATACACTGTCCACGACAATGGCGTAGGCATCCGAACTCAATCCCAACAAGCCCATGAATCCAAAGGCCTCAAAATGATCCGTGAAAAGCTGAGTTTGCTTCCCGGCTACGCTGAAAACAGTCTGGAAATAGATTGCGAAAAGGGAGGCTGCGAGGTGCGGGTATTGATTTTTTATGCAAAAAGTTAACGGTTATTTGCGGAATTGGGGCAGTTGTACATTGTTAGGGGAAGTTGATGGATTGGGAAGTATTTTCGATAAAAAAAATCATGTTACCATTTATTTTGACCGGAGTCGGAATAGCTTCGCTTATCACAGCATATCTTACAGACGGATTTGGATTATGGAGTGATGATTCAAGTGAGAAATATCTAGCGATATTAGGACTAAGCGGGGCAGGAAAAACTAGGCTTCAATATTACTTTCGCAGTAAGCACTATGTTGAAGGAGAATCAATTACTGGCGCTTTTGATAAGGAATTAGGCCAAGCGAAAATTACCGAGGGGAAGAGAACTATTGTAATTAAAAAGGGTCATGATATTGAAGGATCTCTGAATGGATTGAAAGATTATACCACATCAGAAATAAATAAGGCTGATATAATATTTTTTCTGTTCGATATGCGAAATTTACTTAGTCAGAAAGAAAAAGATAATGTCCTCGGGTATTTTGATTTTGTTTTTGTCAAGAATACTTTAAAAAAGAAGATTGTGCTTTTGGGAACCCATTGTGATGAGTCAAAGGAGTTTAATGCTTCTAAATTATTTAGAACTCAAGTTGAGGAAATATTCAGTTCATATTTATCTGATACGTATACTGATTCCAAAAATCATATTGAAGAGATTTTATTGGTAAATCTTAAAAGTGATAAAGATCTAAGGTTAATTAAGCAAAAACTATTTAAATAGAATGGAAAACTTATTATATATACAACATGAGAAAAGTGGGGAGGAGAGTTATGTATTTATTCAAGATAAATTGATTTCTTTACAATCACATCCTGATTTGAATCTCTCAAATTTTATAAAAGTGAAGTTCTACTTTTTAAAAATAAATTCAAGAAAAAGTCCTAAAGGGATTCTTCATAGGAATCCATTCAATGGCTATGTGATTACAGGTGTTTTGAATGAAAAAGACACTTACGGGAGGACGATGTTGTTTTCTTGCTATTATAATGGGGATTTAAATCAATTGGATAAATACATTGATAATTGCCTTAATCAAATCGATAAAAGTATAAATAAAGAATGTTTAAAATTTATCAAAGTAAATATTCGACGATTTGTTGTTTTAAGAAATATATTATTATTAGGAGTTATTTCATTAATGGCTTACCAAATTTTTAAATAAAATGTTTAAATCAAATAAACTGCCCAAAGCTATATTATTGGTTGACGATATCAAGGCCAATTCTCTTAAATATGAAAAGGAATATAAGCGTTCAGAAGATATTTCCATACTAAGCATAAAGGAAGCCCAAGAGCTTCAATTGGATATTCCCGGTGGTTTTAAGAAAAACGAAATATTCTTTTTAAATCCCTTTCAAGAGGGAGTTTATTTACCAGTAGATACTGATAAACTTTCCTTACAAAAATTTAAACTAAACTCCTTATTTCAGTTAGCTAAATATCTAGGTGCGTCAAGGTTTGAAGCGAATCTAGTTTATCATGAAGAAGAGAGTTCTGAAACAAAAGGGGGGACAGTACTTGAAACTCCCTATGGCGGTGTTGAGGGTTCAATAAAAGCGGATAATAAAAAATTATTAGAAATGGGTTTAAAAATGGTTAGAAATATCAAAAAAGCTGAGAATGTTGAATATGTTAAAGCTATAGCATATGCAAGCAAATATGGATTGACTAATGATACTGATATATATCAGTTTATTCAAAGCAGAAGTCCAGATGATGAGTCTATTTTGACGGACGATTCATTTAGTGTTACTACTTCTACAGAAATAAATAAATCCTTGGATTGGGCTTTAAGTCTCAATGCCTTTGCGAAAACCCTTAAGTTGAATACAAAGCACAGCTCAGCCAGTTTTAAAAAGGAAATAATAACGCTTCAAATAGATATTGTTTTTTAATCCTCCATGCCCACCCCCACCCATCTCTGCCAACACTGCGGAACCAAGTTCTCTTCCATTGTCAATTTGACCAGTTCGTCTTGTTTTCGGCATCCTTTGGGTCCAAATAAAGGGAAGCATAAGCTCTTTGAAGGCGGAGAGAAGCGGCTCTATATCTGTAAGTACTGCGGCACGAATAATACCGGATTGGCTATTCTGACTTCCATGTCCTGCTACCGACATCCCAGTGGCCCGAATAAGGGAAAACACGCACCAGCACTTTAAATCACT
>JBDNIP010000781.1:0-5978 GCA_041688245.1 Algoriphagus sp. | reverse complement strand
TTTCTGTTTCCCTTTTTGAGCCTCTTGCCGGGATCGAACCAGCGACCTACTGATTACAAATCAGTTGCTCTACCAGCTGAGCTAAAGAGGCGATTTGAACTATAGAGATGCAAATATAGAACTTCGATATGTTCACTCCAAACCACTTGCAAATAAATATGCTATCTCTCTTATTCTGAGTGAGATTAATTTAAAATTCCTTCAAAATTGCGAGCTTCTTTTTTAACTTTTCCGCCTCATCTTCTGCTTTTTGAATTTTAATATCAAATTGATCTTTAAGCTTATCAGCTGTTTTGGATGCTGCAAAGAACTCTAGATTATTTCTCCATAGCGTAATATTATTTTCTAATTCAGAAATTTGCTTTCTGATACCATGTTCCTTCTTATTGAGAGTCTTAGTTGCATTTGGATCTGATTGGATCTGATTCAAATTTAACCTGAATAGAAAATCCTCTCTTCCAGATCCATCATCTCCAAGGTTTTGAAGACAATTATCTACTACTGTCTTGAACTCTGCAGCGATATCCTTGATACTCTTTCTAGGTACAAACCCTACTTCATTATATGCAGTTACCAATTTGGTTAGTGACTCTTCGGTAGGAGAGTTAATCGCTAATTGAGTAATCTCCTTACAGATTTCTTCCTTCTTTTTAAGATTATCGTCAAATTCTGCATTAGTTTGTTGATTTGCGATTCTGCGATTATCAAAAAACATATCACATGCAGATTTGAACCTTTTGTACAAGGCATCTCTATGTTTTTCCGGAGTTGGCCCAAGTTTCTTCCATTCTAGCTGAAGCTTCACCAAAGAATTCGCTGTATTTTGCCAATCGGTACTTTCGGATAATTGACCAGCTTGAATAATTAGTTCTTCTGCTTTCGCCTGATTCGTCGCACGGATCTCATCCAGTTCTTTAAAGAAAAGGTTTTTGTTATGAAAAAAATGTTTGAAACCAGCCCAAAACGCTCTATTTACTTCCTTACCAGATTCTCGCGGTACTGCACCTATCTTTTCCCATGACTTTTGGATTTCAAGTATCTCTTTAGTCTTAATATTCCACTCTCGAATTCGACTCGCTGTAAAGCCACCAAAATCTTTTAATTTTTCAATTAGAAGCTCTTTGTCTTCCTGATTTTTCTGGTATAATTCTTTTTGTCCATCGTAAAAGTTCTTTCTACGATCATAAACGGCATCGGAAGCAGCTTTAAAGCGCTGCCAAATAATTTCCTGTTCATCTCTAGGAACGGGACCGATATGCTTGAACTCTTCATGAAGTTCATTTAGAGACTTAATAGCATCCTTTAAGTCTTTTACCCCTTTAAGTAATTCTGCTTTTTCACAAAGCTCTGTTTTTCTTTCTAAATTCTTCTTCCGATCAAGCTCCTTCAATTCGAAATAGATGCTCCTATTATCATAGAATCTATCCATGAGGGCATTATAGCTCGCCCAGAGACTTCTATTTTGTGCAGCTGGAACCTGGCCAATTGATTTCCAAGTTTCTTGAATTTCTTTTATAACATTAATACTTAGTGTAGTTTCTTCACCATCTACTAAATCCCTGAGCTTATTTAAAAGATCAGTTTTTAAATTGAGGTTGGATTCTTTTTGCCGCTCAGTTTCTTTGCGAAGATTACCTAGTTGTTTCTTAAATTCGAAATAATAGCTGTTGAATTCCTTTTCCTCATCACTGGGTTTAAAATCAAAATCATCAGCTGTACCACCTTCAGACTTGAACTTCTCTAATGCTTCTTCCTTTTCCTTATTGGTGAATTCCTCAAATGCTCCTTTTATTTCATGCACAAGTTTATCCATTTTAAAAGGATTAGCTGCTTGAGAATTTATCTTCAGTAAAGCAACAAGCTCCATTTTAGACAATGAAGAAATTTCTAAATTTTCTCCTGAATGATCATCACCTTCTTCCTCGACTTCTCCATCGAGGTCAGATTCTGTTTCATCAGAGGTAGTTGATTGAGTGAGTTTTGGTACTACTTCTGATACTGTTAATTCCGACACCTGCTCTGGTAAAGGTGTTGACACTTTATTTTCCCCAGACTTTGAAGTAGTTTTCACACTATCATTTGACGAATCTTCTTTACTTTCACTTGCTACATGGACGATATCTTGATTTTCCAGATTATTTTCTTGGTTCTCAATTTCTGATTTGACCTTTTCGGCCTCATCCGTCGACGGAATAGGAGAAATTGATTCCTCAGATATCACAGTCTTATTTGAATCAGATTTGTCAGGTGCAACAGTCTCTTCGGATTTTTCCGAAACTGCCATATTATCAGCTTCATCATCTTTTGGAGTGCCAGTTGTTTCGGATTTCTCTTTACTTTTTGACTCCATGGATTCGGAACCTTGAGTAACCTTGTCTTTATCAGACAATTCTTTACTTTTCTCAGTCATAAAAAGGGTACTATTTTGTGGCAATATGGGTAAAATTAGGCGTCTTGCCTAATTTAATCTTGGGTCCAAAGGATAATTCGCGATTACTTTATACTCTCCTCCCATATTTTTTAGGAGGTTTTTCCATAGCTCTTCTGGAGTATATTCAAAATTTTCAACCTTCAGATTCTGAGTGCATACTATCCAAGTACTTTCTTTCAACTCATCTTTTAATTGCCCTGCACTCCAACCACTGTACCCCAAGAAAAACCTAACTGAATCACGATTAAATTGATTGAGCTTCAGCTTCTCTTGAAGTATATCAAAATCACCTCCCCACCAGAGGTTATTTCCTAATGAAATACTACCATCGAGGACTTTGTCCCCGAAGTAAATAAAATGAAGCGTGTTTTGCTCCACAGGCCCACCAACGAATATATTTTTGTTCAAAAAACTCAGTCCCTCTACTAATTCCCCAAGTTTCAAAATTGAGGGCTTATTTACTACCAAACCAAAGCTTCCATCTTCGGAGTGTTCACAGAGTAGTATTACAGATCTTACAAAGTTTTCATCCTGCAGAAATGGCTCTGAGATTAATAAATCTCCTGGCTTTGCATTTTTGATATCACCTTTAATCATAAGCGGGCTAATAAGAATTAAAGAAAAATATAGAGCATAATTTTTTAAATGCAATGGCAGTGGTAAATTTATACCAAGAAATATAGTAAGAATACAATATCATGGAAATTTCATCTATTCGTAAAGAATATACACTTAAATCACTTGACGGGGAAGAATTAAATTCTAATCCCATTGCACAGTTTCAAATATGGCTTCAAGAAGCCATAGCTTCAGAAGTTTTGGAGGTAAATGCAATGACCCTGTCGACTTTGGGATTGGATGGCTCACCAAATGGAAGGATAGTATTATTGAAAGAAGTTGATCTTGGCTTTGTTTTTTTCACAAACTATCAAAGTGAAAAAGGAAAGGAACTTGAGGTTTCAGAAAAGGCTTCACTGACATTCTTTTGGCCAGAATTGGAGCGCCAAGTAAGAATAAAGGGTGTAGTATCCAGAATAGCTGAGTCGGAATCAGATAAGTATTTTTTCTCACGTCCAATTGGATCTCAAATTGGGGCCTGGACTTCACCGCAAAGCAAAAGAATTGAATCCAGAGAAATTTTGGATCAAAGACAGCATGATGTGGAAGTAAGATTTAAAAATGAGCCGATGATTAGACCAGTTCATTGGGGTGGCTATCGATTAATACCTAGTTCAATTGAATTTTGGCAGGGAAGACCCAGTAGACTTCACGATCGTATAAGTTATACACTAGAAAACGGAGGATGGTTGATGGATAGATTAGCTCCCTGATTAAATAAGCTTGAACAAGTCTGTTATTCCTAGCGTCCTTTCCACAGTGAAACCCTCTCCATATTTTACCATAATTCTATGTCCATATTCCCTGGCTCGTGCTTCGATAAACGGTAAAAATTCTGGATCTGAGATAAATGATATCGGTTCTTTACTGTTGGCATCAAAAAACTGGGATCTAAAAGCCATAATACTAGCAATTTTTACTTGCCAATGAGGAGTTATGTCTACTACAAAATCAGGATTAATGAAATTATTCTGGATGTAGTGGTAAATTGCCTTTGGGCGCCAAGGCGACTGATCTATACCCTCAAAATTGGTTTCAATCTTGCGAAGACCACTCATAAAACAAGCTTGAGAACTGAGGCTTGATCCTTTACCGTGATCGGGGTGCCTGTCTGATATGGCATTTGCAATAACAATTTCTGGCTGATATTTTCTGATCATTTCTACCAATTTGAGTTGGTGAGTTTCATCATTTTTGAAAAAAACATCTTTAAAGCCTAAATTTTCTCTTGCAGAAAGCCTAAGGATTTCTGCTGCTTTGGCTGCTTCTTGAAGTCTGATTGCAGGTGTACCTCTGGTTCCCATTTCGCCATGAGTAAAATCCACTATTCCAACTTTCTTGCCTTGTGTTACCAAAGAAACAATCGTTCCTGAGCAACCAAGTTCGGCATCATCAGGATGTGCTGCAAAAACCAATACATCAAGCTTTGTCATATAATATAATTATTGGGTTACCGAACTCTCAGGTTTTGACCAATCTTCAAAATTGATCGGGTTGAGATTCCATTTAATTTTGTCAGAGAACCTACTGATACACCGTATTTCCTTCCAATAGACCCTAGATTCTCACCTTTTCTTACGCGATGATACGCATTCGTACGTGATACAGCTGTACTACCGACTGCGTGAGAAAATAAGGAGGGCGTAATTAAATAATTAGGGCCAACTATAGAGCTGTTTTCAAAGTCATATACTTTTTGAGCATCGAAGGCAAGTCCCTTATATCGAAGCTCATAGTGTAAATGCGAGCCAGTACTCCTACCTGTATTCCCTCCTTTTGCAATCAAATCTCCTGCCCTTACTTCTTGACCAATCACAACCAGCTGCTTAGAAAGATGTCCATAAACAGTTTCCAAACCATTTTTGTGACGAATGACTATGTAATAACCGTATCCATATCTGTCGTAAGATTTGATCCGTACAATTCCATCAAATCCGCTGTATACCGGATCACCAGTATTGAGACCAAGATCAGTCCCGTAATGCCATCTCCTCCATCGGTAGCCAAAACCCGAAGTCACGGGTGTGGCATCGAGAGGCATTTTCCAATTATAGCCAAAAAAAGGATCATATAGTCTAAGGTTGACAGAATCTTTGAAACTCTTCAAGTCAAAATTATAAATATCTATTTTATTTGAATCCCAAGATGAAAAATGCTCGTAAGCTGTCACCCAAATACTATCTATAAGGATTTGCTCAGAAATTTTAACAAGTTGATTAGTAGGTGCCCATATCATAATAGACTGATCTTCACTTACTATTGATCGAACTCGACCAAGATTTACATTATTTTCAAAGATAATCGAGTCTGTTACTGATGAGAGAGTTTTAAGATAAGCAGTATGATCAAAGCCTCTCAACTCAATTGTCTTCCTTTCTTGATTTGTTGAAGCGGGTACTGTTACATTTTTCTTTATAATTTTAGGAAAAATTTGAGCATTGATTTTTTGTAAACCAATGCTCAAAAAAGAATTTAAAAAGAAAATTATAAAGAAATACCTCATTTATCGTATTAGTGATTCTCAAATTGAGACAGGAATCTCTCGGCATCTAAAGCTGCCATACACCCTGTTCCTGCCGCAGTTACTGCTTGCCTGTATATTTTATCTTGGGCATCACCACATGCGAACACACCTTCTATATTTGTTTTTGTACTTCCAGGAATTGTCATGATATAACCTGCCTCATCCATGTGAATAAAATCCTTAAATATTGCTGTATTAGGTTGATGACCGATAGCAACAAAGAAGCCAGAAATTGCGATTTCTAATTTTTCACCAGTCTTATTATTCATCACCTTTACTCCTGAGACTTCTTCTTGACCCAGAATCTCATCAGTTTCAGTATTCCAGAGAATTTCGATTTTTGGATTATTACGCACCCGATTTTGCATTATTTGAGAGTCTTTCATTTCACTCTTTCGAACGATC
>JBDNIP010000780.1:0-4525 GCA_041688245.1 Algoriphagus sp. | reverse complement strand
TTAGGTAAGGCTGCACGGTGTTTTGGATGTATTTGTTTCATCGCAACAAATCTAAAGCCCGGCAGCCTAAATTTAAGCAATGAATTAAAATTCGTGATAATGTCTATTATATATCGCTGCTGCATCAATATGCCGGTAGCCCGCTTGAATTGCCCAAAAGATAGCGTTCCTTACTTCTCCGGGTTTACTTTTCCAGGTACCAAGTCCTAGCGCTGGGATTTGATCCCCATTTTTAAATGATAAATGATTCATGTACTAAAATTAGTAATTTGTTTCAATCTATTAGATTAGATATATCAGTCTTTTCGTCTTCTAAGGTATGCATTGAAGCGATTCATTACCCAAAGATGCAACCTTGCCTGCGTATTCACATAAATAAACCACGGTAATGTAGGGACAAATTCATGAATGGCAGATATCATATATCGGTTGTCTAAAACCCCTCTAAACTCGAGCCAACCATAATCAAATCTCCTCACCAGCCATCCTCCGGTAATGTAGAAAAGTTGCCTGTCATCGTCACTTCGATCAGGAATAAGTGTCAATTCCAGCATTGGTTTCTTTCCGTTCAGCAGGTGGAAACCAATTGCTCCATTACCATTATTTTTTCCATTAATGAGGAATTTGAAAAAACTCGGTAGCCAGAGGTTATAGCGGTTGGCAACCCAAGTAGCTGAATTTCCTTTGACATTTACCATTCGCTGAATACTTCTTACCGTGTTCTTGACCCCCTTTTTTTTATAGAATTTTGGGAGTTTTGGACTCTCCTTGGAATACAGAGCTTCATTCACCGATTCCTCATAGCTTAGATATGCTATCTGCTTTTCTTTAAAGGATAACTCTGGGGACACAGTGAGCGTATGCTTCAAACTCTCGACTAAGGGTGAAACGAGCTGCGGTGGGCTATCGCCAAAGATCCCTACCCAAAGCTTAGATAATCCAAGCGAAAAAATCGGTATAGAAAAAACAAGCCGCTTTTTACCCATTACCTTGGCAGTTCGCACAAGCATATTTCTATAAGACATTACCTCGTGACTTCCTATATCAATGGCTTCGCCATATACATTTGGATTGGCGACACAGGTATCCATAATATCCAAAGTATCTTTCAGTGAAATGGGCTGAGTCAACGATTCTGTCCATTTTGGACACATTAAAACCGGGAGGTGATTCACCAGATTTTTGATCATATCAAAGGAAGAACCGCCTGGACCTACAATTATTGATGCTCTCAGAGCTGTAAGCTTTGACTTCCTTGAACCAAGGGTCTTTTCCACTTCCAATCTGCTCCTGAGATGTCTGGAAAGCTTTTCTTCAGGTTCATCAGGCAATAATCCTCCCAGGTAAATGATCTGTTTGACATTATTGATGGCAGCAGCTCGGCTGAAATTATCCGCAAGCAAAAGATCGGTATCCTCAAAACTTCCTTGATTCATTCGCGTGGACGCACTCATGGAGTGTACCAAATAGATAGCGACATCAACACCTTTGAGTGCATCAATCGAACTAGAAATGGAGAACAGCTCAACTTGTCTCCATTGTACATTGGGTTCTGGATTGGATTTGACTTGATTTCTACTGAGACCAATCAGGTTGTATTTATCCTTGAATTGATGAATAAACCATCTGCCAATATATCCTCCGGCTCCGGCGATAGCGATAGTGATTTTTTCCTGAGTGATTGCAGCTTGTTGAGTCATAAAAAAGTCATTTGATGGTTAACTGATCTGAAAAAGGTAAGTTCAACCCAATTGATTATTTCTTCATTGCTTTTTCCAAAGCTTTAGTGATGGTATAGTATTTCACCAGCATATTCGGAATTTCCCAATCTGGCATTTGATCAGCCTTGAGGTAGCTCAAAAACTGAGCTGTCACTTGTCCAAAATGCGATTCATGACCTACGTGAAGGGCTTCTGGAATTTCGACCCGATATTCCCCACTTTCTAATTCGGTCAAAGCAAGGCCTGAATACTTTTGTTGAAGCTCGGTATTGATAAGGTTTTCTAACCTAGCGTTTTGACTTTCTAGTAGCTTCACATAAAGTGTCGGCTTGAAATTGTCGGCTTTCCCTTGTCGGATAATCAAGTTGGCTTTTGTCCCTCGCATCATACTATAATGGGTATCCCCAGTTCCTTCCGGCGCCTCATAATTCCAAATCACACTGACTTTGGCATGCTTTCCATTTAAGGTGTAATTCATTTCACCATTTGACAGCACTTCCAACTTTTCATCTGAGATCGCTTTCTGAAGAAAATCAGGAAAAGCCATTTTGCCAGTTACTCGCTGAAACTGCTCCAAGTCGAGTGAGGTAGCCCAAGTTTTAGACGCTAGCATTTCCACTCCAGTGGTGTCGAGAATTTGACCGGGAAAGGCTTCCCACTGAATTAGATCCACCAAATGTGTAGTCACATCTACGATTCCATGGCCTTCTATGCTCACATCAAAAAACCAATCCGGTCGGATCAAGGGTTGGCCTGAAACATATTTGAAAAAATGATGGATCGATTCTTTGGTGATTGCGGGATTTTCAAGGGAACCAATTTCCAATTCTCCAAAGAGCTCCGCATTCATGGATAAGTCACGCTGAAGCACGGAAGCAATCTCGAATCGCTCCGTCATGATATCATACAGCATTACATTATTCTCTTTCGCCGTTGCAAAAGCCTGGATCAACTTTTTGTAACCTTCCGAATCAATCACCAAAGGCTTATCGGCATACACATGAATCCCATTTCCCAATGCAGCGGTGATGTAGTCGATCTTCAGATCGTTCTTTCCTGCCACAATCATCACGTTTCCAGGCTTTTCTGAAATCATTTTCTCCAAATAATCTGATCCCTCAGCTAGGACAATATTCCATGCTGTAGGCGACTCTTCCCGTTGATTATAGCTCGCAATTCGATTCAAATAATCAGTCAACTCTGGTCCTTGAGGTGCATAGACATAGATGGTTGAATCTAATTCCGGGTACATGGACTTATGGATCAGACCAGCATGAAAGTGCCCGGGATCCAGACTCATGATCGTAAATGGCGCACTGGATTCAGTTTGTAAGTCAGTCATATCTGATGGAGAACAAGCGAATAATAACCCAAGAATGGCTAGGCCAAGAAAATATTTCATGAATTGAGTTTGATGAAATGATGAAATAGAAAAGGAAAAAGAAGATTGAAAATCCCTATTTCAGTAAACTATACTTTTATATAATTAGTACCGTAAGGAGCTCTTTGAGGTCGACTTAAGTATGAATTTGCCTCCGAATCATTTACGAAGGTTTCAGCTTTGGCATCCCACTCCAATTTTCTTCCAAGCTTCATCGCAATATGACTTACCAAACAAACTGAGCAGGAACGATGTCCGATTTCAGCAGGAGAAAGTAATTCATTATTCCCTTGAATGGCACCCAGCCAGTTTCCATGATGCGCTGTACTTCGCTGCAATTGAATTTCATCTACCCCGATGATTGAGTTTAAAATCCTAGGATCGGAAGCATCGAGCGCTTTACTGCTCACATCTTTAGAGACTGGATCTGAGGCGGAGGCAGTATAGCTACCCCGGGAGACCCAAATCCAACCTTCCGTACCTTCATAGCGGATTCCATTTGGATAGCCGCCACTGGTAAGCATGGTGATTCCGTTGTCATATTCTGCTTTGACCATGAAGTCTCCATGAACATTCCAAAGGCCAGATCTTGGAAATTCTGCAACAGCTGCTATAAATCTCGGTCCTGTCAATTCGGTATCCATACCCCAAGCTGCCGAATCAAAATGATGCTGGCCCCAGCCTGTAATCATCCCTGCCCCATATTGCTCCAGTCTCAACCAACCTGGCCGACCATAACCGACCAGTGGGTGAACTCCGATTTCGGTGTAGGGAACTTCCGACGTCGAACCCAGCCAGAGATCATAATTCAAACTTTTTGGGATCGGCATGGCCGGAGCATCCAGACCGGAAGGATCACCCGGAAGTCCAATTCGTACAGTATGGATCTTTCCAATTCTGCCATTCCTTACCAATTCTGCTGCTTTTCTAAACTGCTCACTGGACCGTTGCTGTGTCCCTAACTGAAGTACAACTCCAGTTTTATTCACTACCTCTACCAGTTGCCTTCCTTCTCGGATGGTCAAAGAAGTAGGTTTTTGCAGATAGACATGTTTTCCTGCCAAGGCTGCTTCCATTGCAGGCTGTGAGTGCCAATGATCGGGAGTACTGATCACTACAGCATCAATATCCTTATTGACAAGCATATCATGGTAGTCCTCATATTGCTTCACATCCAGATAGGCTGAGCCCATCTTTTTGGTATAGTAGCTTTCGACGTGCTTTTTGCCAGCTGCCATTCTGTTCGAGTCCAGATCAGACACCGCCACTATTCGTGCGATAGCATGTTGCCAGACGCCAGGCATATCGTGATCTCTAGCAATTCGTCCACAACCTATTTGTCCAATATTGATCTTATTACTTGGGGCATTTTTGCCAAAAACAGATGCGGGCACAATCGTGGGAAATCCGAAGGCTGCACTAG
>JBDNIP010000779.1:0-1937 GCA_041688245.1 Algoriphagus sp. | reverse complement strand
TCCTGAATCAAATCAACTTTGGTTTCACGCGTAAGGCTTGTAAACTCTCCGGTGGTCCCTAAGATGAAAATTCCATGAACGCCTCCTTTGATTACGTGCTCGATTACTTTTGCAAGGCTCTGTGTATCCAATGAAAAATCAGAATTCAGTGGTGTAATAAGTGGAGGGATAATTCCCTTCAATTGATTTGTGAGCGTCATTTATTCTGAAATTTGAAGTGCAACGTATTTGACTTTTTTACGATTGTAGGTGTACGTCAGGTGAACTGAATCGTCCTTCGCCTGAATAATCGCCGGATAGCTGAATTCTCCGGAGGCCTGATCTTCCAGAACTAAGAGTTCATCCCAAATCATTCCATCACTGGAGCCCATTAATGAAAGTTTATTACGACCTTTTTTGAGTGGATTGCAGAGTAATATATGGTAGCCGGACTTCAAGGTGACTCCATCGACGCCCGAGTTGTTGTTGATCAGCAAACTTCCCTGAACGTCAGTCCAAGTTTCACCTTGATCCTCAGAATAATTTATCCCAACTTTTCCTTCTCGTGTTCGGGAAAGCATCTGGATTTTTCCATCGGGATGGAAAAGAACTGTGGGTTGTATTGCGTTGAAGCTTTCATTTGCGATTTCGATTTTCTTCCAATTTTGGAGGTTAGCATCGCTTTTTTCCACGTGGATGGTCCAGGCTTTATTCGTTTCGAAGCTGGAAGGATGGAGGACTTCACCGTTCGGCAGAAACACAGATTTATTCTTGATCGGGCCTAAAAAACCATCTTCGAGTTTGACCTCTTCAGACCAGGTTTTCCCGGCATCCCCAGAGGTTTTGTAGGCACCCCACCAGTCTTGAGGGCTTGGTCCGATTTTGTAGAAAAGTGTGAGTTGATCCGGCTTATTCTGAAATAATACCGGATTCCAAGTCGGATAGCGAAGATTTTCATCTACGACACCGTCTGCGACCAGTACGGGAATTGACCATTTACTGGATGATAGACGCGAGGTATAGATGCTGACATCAGGATTCTTTTCTCGGGTTCCTCCAAACCAAGCAGCTAAAATACCATCCTCTGTTTCCGCTAAAGTTGAGGCATGGCATTCCGGAAAAGGGGCTGTATCGTAAATGAATTCTGATCGGATGATTTTGACCTCAATGGATTTTGTTGGTTGGAAAGTACCAGCGATTGAAAAGACGAAAAGTAATAGAAGAATTTTCATAGGTATATAATTTTGGTGTAAGTCAGCTCGTTTCAGTCAAATTAAATGAGCTTGATCCTCAAATTGTTACTTAATTTATCGTGATTGATAGGGACCAAAAATGGCTTTTACCTTTCGCTCAGCGTCCAAATCATTTAGAATAAATACTCGATAGGAGTTTCCTCCCGAGTCAACTCGGATCAAAATATGACCTTGTGTGGATCCGTATACTTGATCTATTCGATCACCGATGACCAGTTTATTAGCTTCCAGCATGCTTGTGGTAAATAGATCCCGCTTTCCAGGGTAAATATCTGTCGAAGTAATTCTTCGCAACACATCATCTCCGGGATGATCAGAAGACCAAGATTGCTGTATCCAAACTCTTGGTCTAAGAGTCCTCACATAAAAATGATTTTGGGAATCCCGATTTCCGTGATGATTTAACGTGGCGACATCCACCGGTCCAATGACTGGAGCGATATTGCTCTCCACACTATTGAAATCAGCTTCACCATATGAACCAAGTCCTCGGATATCTCCTCCAGTGAAATAGTCGAAATCTCCATACGAAATCTTGAATCCTAGACTTAGATCATTTTCATTGTTGGATTTGAGATCAAACACTTCTTCATCCACTCCTGTCCAAGACCATCCATTTCCTTGAATATTTCGGATTGAGAATGTTGGGTAATTTTCAGCATTTTTTAGATGCAGTTGATTCAATTTTCCAGCGGTAAATTTTTC
>JBDNIP010000778.1:0-1901 GCA_041688245.1 Algoriphagus sp. | reverse complement strand
TCTCCAAGGGGTGCCATACTTTTCGATTGCTCCAAAGATTTCTCGACCTTTTACGGCAGGAGAGGAGTAATCAACAGTGATTTTGGTAAAGCCGACTACTTGAGATACAAAAGCTGCTGGGCTTGGAGCCGGGGCTTGTATTTGGGCTAAAACAGAAAATGTTGCAGCCATAAAAAAGGCTAAAGCAAAGAATAGGGTTTTGATGTTCGTCATATGAGTTTTGATTAATCAGTAGGAAAGTTAATCAAAATATCTCAACGGCTATTCAGAAAAACTAAGGATATGGCCCTGATCATCTTCTTGTAATTGGTTATTTCCCAAATTTTTGTACTAAGGATTTCTCTGTGAAATAGATCAGTAAACTGCAAGAAATAATTAGCCAAGCCAATCCCAAGTAAAAATCCCATTGATCTGCCAAAGGGATAAACAGGCTTACAATACCTACGGCTATCCCAATTTTTCCAAAACGAATCATTTGTATTCCTCCTTCAACTTGAGCAAAGTCCCATGATTGTTGATCTTTCATCGACCGAGACGTACGGTATCCATATAGTCCATTGATATCCGCAGGAGGAAAGTTTTTTATCAATTTTCCGATAAGCAAGAATACTATTCCAACCACAAATGGGATCCAAAAAAGTTGACTTTCAAAGAAAATGAATCTTTCTTCCATCATTACTTTTGCAATACTGTACTGACCCTCTACAAACTGGAACGTTTTTGAATTTTGTTCGCCTACTTTATATCTTATTCGCCTGCGCTATCACTGCCAAGTTGCTTCTCAGTAGAGCTTGTTTCCCTACTATTCAGCCTGATAAAGATATTACTTATCTGTTGTTATTTGCAAGTACACATCTTACTTGTTTTAACCCTCTCAATAAGGAGCGATTTGTATGGACTCTTATAGTCTTCACCAGAATGTGCTCTTTCGTAGTTGTAGAATTTTAGCTACCTGTTGAAGGTGGACAAAGCAGTCCTTTATTTACTCGAATACATAGCTCCTGCTAATGCTTCTTTCCAATATGCTGTAGTAAGATTAGATGTGTGCATTTTGTTCGGCTGTTGCAGGCTTTGCTAATTCCTACGGCTACAAATTATTCCCCTAGTAATGTGCTTTCAAATTTGGAGCCGTTATCATAACGAATGTAAACTTTCTGAGGAGTTGCATAGATTTTGGTCATCAGTTCAAAAAAAGTTTTCAGATCTTCTTTTTTTATATGCTCCTGAAATGAATATCCCAAAGCCCGGCGGCTGTAAACATCAATAATGCTCCGCTACCCTGATCTGGGGATATCATCTTCAACGCTCATTCAAGCTGTTCCTTGTTTTTTAGCTTCTTTGATAATCCCGGCGATGTCGATATCTCCAGTGCCCAAGACCACATTGGTCTTCACATCACCACTACCATCTTTGGTGCCAGAGGTACCTTTTGCACGGTCTTTCAAATGAAGCATCGGGAATTTTCCGGGATGCGATTTCATAATCTTCAGCGGATCACCGCCGCCCATTTTTACCCAAAATATATCCATGTTGAAAGCAAATTTTTTAGCACTTTTCAGCATATAATCTATAGGTACTATTCCTTCATCTTTCACAAATTCACAACCATGTGGATGATAGCGCAGGGTGATTCCTTCTTTCTCAAGTTCTGCTCCTACGTTGTTAAACAGCTCCGTTGCTTCTTTGATTTTTGCTAAAAGGGCCATCTGGATGAGTAATTCAACAGCAAGTGATAGCTTGAGTTTTGGCTTTGTTAGCGTTATCGATCATGGGTTGCAGGTCTTTACTTAGCTCATCATATTCGGCTCCTACGCCAATCGTCTTAAGTTTATTTTCAGCAAGAATTTTTCCATACTCAGCCTCTGACATTCCATCACAACCGCCGCCTTCTAAGTTGTTGA
>JBDNIP010000777.1:0-3658 GCA_041688245.1 Algoriphagus sp. | reverse complement strand
GGTAAACAGGAAAAACCGAAACGCCCAATTATGGATTGTGTGCCAATTATATTCTTGCCTCCTCTACTGACCGGAAAAGTAGTGGATAATCAAACTGTTCAATATGCATATCTGCAAATTCATCAAATTTTCACTTCAATTGATTTGGATTCCGGATTTTCGATCGGTTCATGTTAGCGCCCGAGGCGCATTTTGATTATAGCAGATAGTGTAGAATATGCCAGAGCACCAGCGGTGCGATTTGATCCTTAACCGGGTTAAATCCCAATTGAAAATAGTATTGCTCATCAAATCGCTTCTCCGAAGCTCTTCTATCATTTCGGATTTTCTACGATCAAATCGCTTCTCTGAAGCTGGGAAAAATTGATTTTTCAGTATGTATATCCGAAATGATGCCAGTAGCCTTATTTTCTTCGCTTTTTGGGACCGAAAATGGAAGACGCCTGCCTGCCGGTAAACAGGAAAAACCGAAACGCCCAATTATGGATTGTGTGCCAATTATATTCTTGCTTCTTCTGCCGGCTGGAAAAGCAGTGGACAATCAAATTTTTCAATATGCATATTCGCAAATGCATCAAAATTCTACTTCAATTGATTTGGGTTCCGGATTTTCGATCGGTTCATGTTAGCGCTCGAGGCGCATTTTGATTATAGCAGATAGTGTAGAATCTGGCAGAGCACCAGCGGTGCGATTTGATCCTTGACCGGGTTACATCGAAATTGAAAAAATCATTGATCATCAAATCGCTTCTCCGAAGCTCTTCTGCTATTTCTGATCTTTTCTACAATCAAACCGCTTCTCTGAAGCTGTTCTACTATTTCTGATCTTTTCTACAGTCAAACCGCTTCTCTGAAGCTGGGAAAAATTGATTTTTCAATATGTATTTCCGAAATGATGCCAGTAGTCTTATTTCCCTCCCTTTTTGGGACCGGAAACCGAAAATGCCCGTCTGCCGGTAGGCAGGGAAGACCGAAACGTCCAATTATGGATTGTGCGCCAATTATATTCTTGCTTCTGCTGCTGACTGGCGAGCTTCCATTTGTCTTAAAGATTGGAAATCATTTGGACTACCAAAAAAATAACTTTTCTAAAAACTAACACCCAGCACCATAAAAATACTTTTCAATCCCAATCCCAAAGTCACCAGCCAAATCAAAACAGCAAAAATTGTCTGGAATAGGCTGTTCTTAAATTTCCCCAAAACAGCCTTTTGCGCAGCGATATAAATAATCCATCCACTGATCAAAGGCAATAAAATACCATTTGCCAACTGGGCTAAAGTTATCAGTTCAATCGGTTTGATTCCCAGCGAAGAAAACAGGATTCCCAACCCTACGATCACAGCCATAGTAATCCGCATAGACCGGGATTGAATCTCTTGACTCCAATTCAAAACCCCACAAATCACCAAAGCTGCCGCAAGTGGAGCGGTGATCGAAGAAGTCAAACCCGCTGCCAACAGACCAAAGCCCATCAAGTATTTGGCATAGCTCCCAAATATCGGCTCCAGACCTTTCGATACATCTACTGCATTGGTGATTTCGGAACTGGTATTGGCAGCTCCTACAAGTAAGATCGCCATGGATACTAGTCCTCCTAAAATGATGGAAATCGCAATGTCTTTTCGCATCCAAGAAATAGACTCAGCTCCATTCCATCGATGTTTGGCCAGACTGGCATATAGAAAAAGATTGTATGGCACCACCGTCGTTCCTATCAAGGCTACCAGCGTGGTCAACTCATTTGGATCAAATGAAGGGATCAAACCATTTAAAACAAGATTCCAGTCTGGTTTGGTGAATATTGCGGTAATGATAAAAGCAGTTGACATAAATATAACCAAGCCAACAAGTACACTTTCTAAGGCATTATAAGTGCCAAGCCACAGCAATGACAGGACGAATATACCAAGAAGAAGATTTCCACTTTGGAGATTGATTTTCCCAAGTGGAATGACTGGCGCTTCCCAAAAAATCTGAAGTCCCAAATTACTCCCAGAGATATTTCCAGATTCATAGGCAGCATTTCCTAGGCCAATTGCCAAAAGTACCAAAACGATCGAAGCCACCTTAAGAATTGGGCTTTGCTTTTGGTTTCGAATTAGTTGCGCGAGATCCATGCCGGTAACCAATCCAATTCTCCCAGAAATCTCCTGTAGCACAACAGTCGCAACAACAGATAACACTAATGCCCAGATCAGTCCAAAGCCAAAATTGACTCCTGCAAGGGTACAAACGGTTACCGTTCCCGGACCAATAAAAGCTGCTGCAACAATTGGCCCCGGACCAAGGTTTTGGAATAGTGATCTAAGCTTCAAGAGTTTTTTTGCCAAAATAGCTATTTAGTACAGATTATTTAAAGTTTTTAAAATTAGATTTAACACACAAACTGAATACTAGTATATGATAATATGGCTTAATCGATTGGCTAAAGGACTGGCAGTACTTCTGCTTTCACTAGTCTTTTTTCTAATTTTGATGTTTAGAAGTGATATCCCGGTAGAAGAAGCCGAAGAAAAATATCAACCTCCCGAATCACATTATATTGAAGTGGATGGTGTGAATGTTCATGTTCGTTTTTTAGGGGATGGCGAACCAGTAGTGCTACTTCATGGGAGTTTTGCTTCCTTGCATACTTGGGAAACTTGGCAACAGGCAATGAGTCCCTATTTTATGACCATAGCGATTGATTTGCCAGGTCATGGTCTTACAGGACCCGATCCGAAAAAGCGCTATAGCACCAAGGATTATAGTCAATTGGTCTTACGCTTGATGGAAGAATTGAACATCGAAAAATTCCACCTCGCCGGTAATTCAATGGGAGGGGCAGTAGCTTTGCAAATTGCTTCATCCCATCCTGATAAGGTCTTAAGCTTAAATTTGATTGACGCCTCTGGGACTCCTAGGTCTCAACAAAGTATACCAGAATCCCAAAAACCCAGTTCAAATGTTAATGCGACTGCCTTACTATTTAAAGCATTGGAAAATCCAATACTTGCGCAAATTTTCCTGAAGTGTACGCCTAAATTTCTATTTGCAATGAATCTCAAGCAAGTCTATGCCGATGAATCTAAGATCACAGAGAAAACGCTCGATCGATACTATGAGCTTATGCTACGGGAGGGAAATCGAAAAGCTACCATCGATAGGCTGATGATGCCCAAAGGTATGTCTGTGGATTTTGATCGACTGATTATGCCCACCTTGATACTTTGGGGTGAAAATGACACCTGGATTCCTGTAAGTCAGGGCCATCTATTTGAAAAATTGATTAAAGGATCAAAAATGATTGTTTTCTCAAACACCGGGCATGTGCCAATGGAAGAAATTCCGGCGGAATCTGTCGGTGCTTATCTTTCATTTTTGGGTATAGAGATTCGGAAGGATTACCCTCGAACTCCGAATTATGTCAGCTATGCAGACTGAACAACTTATTTTCCTAGTTATAATACTACAGCTATTGGTTGTGGTATTGGTTGTCTTTACCAGAAGTAAGACTTCTCAAAAAGAAAATCTACGGCAAGAGATTCTCCAACTCAGCAGCGCTTTAAACCTTGCTCTAGGGCAAGCACGAAAGGAATCCAATGAAAATCTTACCAATCAATTTCAACTGGTTTTCAATTCGCTCCGAGCAAATTCTAAGGATCAAAATGAGGCT
>JBDNIP010000776.1:0-4124 GCA_041688245.1 Algoriphagus sp. | reverse complement strand
TATTTCACCAATCGAATTGTCCCAGATTACGAAACCAATCCGAATCAAATCATTTACGGAAACCTGAATGGCTCGGCTATCTCACAGGGTATTTCCTTGAATTTGGATTTTGCCTGGGCCAGCGGTTTGACCATGACTGGAGGAGCTACGCTGATGGATGTGAGCTTGGAAGAAGATGGCATTCGTACCAGACAACTCTTAACTGAGCGTTTTTCCGGCGTATGGTCTGTGGGCTATAAGTTCTTTAAGACTGGCTTGAAAGTGGATTACACCGGCAATGTCTATAGTCCCATGAGACTGCCTTTACTTGGTACATTGGATGATCGGGACCCATATTCTTCTTGGTTCAGCATCCAAAATATCCAATTGACCAAGACTTTTGGAGAAAAGTGGGAAATCTACGGCGGCGTGAAAAATCTCTTGAATTTCACCCCTCCGGCAAATTCGATAGCTCGAGCTTTTGATCCCTTTGATCGTGGAGTAGAGTTTGGGGCTGATGGTTCGGTGATTCCTACATCCGCAAATCCCAACGCATTAACCTTTGATCCGACTTATGTTTTTGCTCCAAATCAGGGGATTCGGGGATTTTTGGGGTTAAGGTTTACGATTCAGTAGGGTGATATCAGAGGACTGATGCTTTATTGAGTTGAAGTCTTGTGTAAAAAACAGCGCTATGGTGAGCTTAATTTTCCGCAGGAAAATCGGGTATCGAAAGCAAGCACGAACTTTTAATTCGATACAGGCTTAAGAATTGTTTTTTATATGCTGTTGTGCGGAGAACTATCTTTCTACGCTTTTCAAATTAAATATTTGAATAACCAGTTTTTATTGAGATTCCGATAAATTCGTAGTAAAGCCACTTTTTAAAAAAAAGCCTAAAACTTTAAAGTTTTAGGCTTTTTGGTACAATTGGTAAATAAGATGCTAAACAAAATGTATTAGAATTTAAACTTCATTTAGCGCTTCCTAATAACTTCTGTGTCTCATTAAAACTTTAGAAAATCTAATGAGATTTTGGAGTTTTTTAAGTAGCTATACCAACCTTTGTTGCTTCAGGAATTTCAATTAATTTGCCTGATTTCACATCGTAAATATATCCATAGACTGGTATATAGGAGGGTACTAACGGATGGTTTTTAATTCGGATGACATCGTCAATGATACTTTCTGCTTGATCGGCAATGGTCAAAAACGAAATATTATCTGCTTCTTTGGATCCGCCTTCTTCGCTCACATTTTTCCATCCGTTTTCGTCGACTGAAGCAGTAGAGAGACTCTTAGATAGCAAACCACGGATGATCTCGTCGGTGAAATATGTCATACCACAATCTGTATGGTGGATAACAAACCACTCGGCTGTTCCTAAAAGTTTATGCGAAATAACTAAGGAACGAATGGCGTCATCGCTTGCCCGCCCGCCAGCATTTCTGATCACATGAGCGTCTCCTTCTGATAAACCTGCATATTTTGCCGGATCAAGACGTGCATCCATGCAAGTAAGAATTGCAAATTTTCGTGCAGGAGGCAATCCTAAATCTTTTTTTTCTCCAAAATCGGCAGAATAATTTTTATTGGCCTCGATTACCTCTTGGTGTACGTTACTATTTTCTTTTTGTAATAAATTATTTTCTCTCATGCTACTTTAACCTTATTACTTTTATTAATTTTTGTACTTACTCAAACGTTACTTACAACTTTTATACTACAACTTTGTTTTCGATCACTCTTACCCCAACTAGTATTACAATGTTTTTCCAAACTATCATATACTTCCACGCTGTAGTAAAACCTTAAAAAAGAAGCAATTAGCATTACAACATATACAAGACTGTAAATTCTTCTGAAATGCTGTCAATCCTTTTACGATAGCACAACAGTGCTAACCTACTCTCAACCGGTTCTCCGGATAATTAGTAACAAGCTATTCATTAAGGAATTCATTTTTCGTCTTTCAGACGAAACAAAACTCCAAATTTTGGCAAAAATCGCTGTTTTACTGCGTGGGTTTTATCCCGAATTTAATAGAATAGCTCTTTTTAAGTAAAAAGATGTTTACGGAGAATTTTTTCACAAGAATACTAGATGGATGAGTAGTCGAATCTGTTGACAGAGATTTTTCTAAAGCGGAAATTTCTATCCAAATAGTCTGTTTGTCGGAGCAGCTAGAAGATACCCAGACTGGTGAACTCTACAAAATTTGCGATCATGCACCAGCACGTAAATGGAGGTACTTTTACACGATGCACTATAAGACTTACATCAGGTGTGAACTGCCTCGGATTATTACTTATCAGGGTAAAATCCTAAATACAATTTAACTTCGAATACACAACTAACTGGCTATGAAATATATATTGCTGGAAATAGTTTGCTTTAGTTAGAACAATTATTATTGATCAAGTCATCTAAAGAAGGATTATAGCTGTTGAATCCAGCTGAAAATAAAACCGTTTGGCTATTTTCTTGCGCAAATGCTACTAAAGAACAAAAATCAGTCAATGAATTATTGGAAAAAATTCCAATGTTATCAGAAGAAGTAATTCCTTCTAAACCACTTATAGTAATTAAATTAATATTATTCAGGATTATTACCTGAGGGATTTTCTCTAAATTTTCTAGCCCATTTAAGGTGGTTAACGAGGTATTGTTGGAAAGAAAAAGTTGGGTGCCAATAGTAGTTAGACTATTTAAGTAATTCAAATCCTCTAAAACATTATTTTTTACAATGCGTACCCCACCAGAAACATTGCTTAAGCTAGTAAGACCAGATAATGAAGTAAGTTCTCGGTTATATTCAATTTCCAAAAAATCTAATTCCATAATATTTTCTAAACCTTTTAAAGATTTCAAGTTATCATTGTGCCTAATAAGTATACCACCATTAATTTTTTCTAAATTTTCTAATTTACTTAAGTCTTCTACATCATCTGTATAATTGATAATTAAATTTCCATTAATTATCTCATACTGTTGGATAGCTGGATTCTCTAAATCTTCATTTGAGCGGATTTCCAAACTTCCTTCTAGTTGTGTTGTCAAATCTGCATTAGTATCATCTGATGAACAAGAGATTGTCAGTACTACTAATGTAATTAATCCTAATACTTGTTTGTTATTCATGATTGCTGTTCTTTAAATTTCCAATGTAAATTTCCATAATTTTATCTTACAACTTTAATACTATATTTTTATTTCTTCTTGAAGAAATGATTTTTCGCTATGATGAGAAAAGTATTGCTAACGGTTTTCGCTTGGCAAAGAAGCCGATTGCAAAGGCACGAATCCGGCACTTTGTCCCGAAAGCTTTCGGGATGGGAAGTTCGGCCAAAGCAGTTACGATCCCACAGATCCACCGAGAACTGGGGATTCCTCTTCCTGAGAAAGAACCTAGAGTACTCGAAATCTATAATCCAAGATATTGTGCTTGCTACGACAAAGAAACAATGATCAGCATTCAGCGGATTCCCAATAGGGGGCCATCAAAAAGCAGCTATCTACCTAAAATCCTTACTTTTTAAACCTCAAAATGGTTAGGCTTGGATAGCTATGCCCTAATCCTAAAAAATCCCTTCCAAAACGGGGCTGCCTGCCTGCCGGAGGTAGGAAAGGGTTTATGAATTGTAGAAAATTGAATTTTTAAGGAGAACGGAGATATAACATCCCATTTTTAAAGCTACTTCCTGCACAAAAAAAGACTTAAAACCTGACTCAATCTCCATAAGAACTTCACCGGTTTCGTGCAACAGCGGTTTCATTGTTCGTGCTACGTATGCAACGAAAACCTAGTTGTTAGTGGCTGCCCTTCTTGGTCAACCTTCAATTTCTCTAATTACTTCATCCAAAGTCTTTGCTATGTCGGCTAATTTCATTTCAACTGCTGGTGGAGCAACGTCTCTTTTGCCGTGAGCTATATAGTTTCTATGGTCTTTTAAAAGTTTTAGTTTTTGTAACAAACCATTTGAAATTTGTCTTTCAATTAAATAAATTATGCCGGATAATTTGTCAATATTCCCGTTTAAAAAATTCTCTCTTGATTTGTAATAGTCCATAGGATTTGGAGAATTATCCTTGACTACATTCTTTAGTGTGCCAAAAGTCGTCTTGTATTTTGCAAAAACAACTCT
>JBDNIP010000775.1:0-1611 GCA_041688245.1 Algoriphagus sp. | reverse complement strand
ATTAATTCTCTTGAGCAGTGTAGGATTAGCTAAGACTATCCACCGCTGTATGGGAACGGAGATGGGAAGTGCAATTGGTTTTTCAACTACCACCATTGATTGTGGTATGGCCAAAAAGAAGGCTGATTGTCATTCTAAAGAAGGTTCTACTTCTCAAGATGAGAATGACTGTTGCGATGAAGAGTTTGAATTGCTCGTTTTAGACCAAGACCTTCAGAAGTCAACGCTCCACCTTGACTACTCCCAAGAATTCGTTGTTTCTTTAGTTTATACCTTTTTGGGAATATCCATTTTTCCAACTGAGACCAACGAAAATTATACTGATTACCTTCCTCCAGTCCTAGGGCAAGACCTCCAGGTTCTTCATCAATCCTTCTTAATTTAATCTTTCCGGTAGCCCAATTCATCTGAATTGGGAGAATAAGCGGTTGCCTGTTTGGGCAATTGATTCTTTCTATTTCGCTTACCGGATCCGATTATGCTAAATAAAATCATCAAGTTTTTTCTTGAAAATAAACTAGTCACTGTACTACTTCTCCTACTTATCATAGGCTTGGGAATAGTCACTGCTCCCTTTAACTGGAATGTTGGATTTCTCCCAAGAGATCCCGTGCCTGTGGATGCCATTCCTGACATTGGAGAAAATCAACAAATCGTCTTTACCGAATGGATGGGGCGATCACCTCAGGATGTCGAAGACCAAATCACTTATCCACTCACTACTTCACTCCTTGGTTTGCCAGGAGTCAAAAGTGTCCGAAGTAGTTCCGCCTTCGGTTTTTCCAGCATCTACATCATTTTCGATGAGGATACTGAATTCTATTGGAGTCGATCCAGAGTTTTGGAGAAACTCAACTCGCTACCTGCAGGACTATTGCCTGAGGAGGTCCAACCCAGATTGGGACCAGATGCCACTGCACTAGGTCAAGTATTCTGGTACACATTAGAAGGGCGAGATGCGGATGGCAATCCTGCCGGTGGATGGGATCTTCATGAGTTGCGAAGCATTCAAGATTATTACGTACGCTATTCCCTGAATGCTGTAGCAGGTGTTTCTGAAGTGGCCTCTGTCGGAGGTTATGTCAAAGAATACCAAGTGGATGTGGATCCTACAGCGCTCAAAGCATACGGGGTCACGCTGATGGATGTGATGCAAGCCGTCAGAAAAAGCAATTTGGATGTCAGTGCCAATACCATTGAGGTGAATCAAGTGGATTATTTCGTCCGGGGTTTAGGCTATATAGAAGAACTCTCCGACCTAGATCTTGCGGTGGTCAAAGTAACTGATAATGTTCCGATTCGGATCAAGGATGTAGCCAAAGTAAATATTGGTCCCCAAGTCCGAAATATGAGTGGCATATTGGATAAGTCTGGTGCGGAAGCTGTGGGTGGCGTAGTGATCGCCCGCTACGGAGACAATCCGCTGGCGGTAATTCAGGGGGTAAAAGCCGAAATTGAAAAGATTTCAGAAGGTTTACCATCCAAGACACTGGATGATGGAAGAATTTCAAAAGTAACCATAGTTCCTTTTTATGATCGATCTGGGTTGATCCTTGAGACTCTGGGAACGCTTTACGAAGCCATTTCGCTTCAAATCCTAATTACGATTAT
>JBDNIP010000113.1:0-6641 GCA_041688245.1 Algoriphagus sp. | reverse complement strand
GACTATGTTATTACCGCACCGACCCAAAATATTGCCGAAATAGCAATTGCTGCTAGTACGGGAGCAACGCCAGAATTCACTCAGCTGGTAGCGGCGTTGGTTAGAGCTGATTTGGTAGAAAACGTAAGTGGAGGTGTAACAGATAATTTAACTGTTTTTGCTCCAACCGATGCAGCATTCGAAGCCTTATACTTAGCACTTGATGTAAGCGGAGTGGATGAAATCCCGGTAGAATTATTGACTGATGTCCTATTATATCATGTGGTGCCAGCTAGAGCATTTTCACAGGATTTGAGACAAGATGCCAATCTGCCTACTTTGTTGGGAGGTCAAGAGTTAACAGTTGATTTGGCAAATCTTCAAATTAATGAAAGTGGTTTGGTCACATCGGCTTTGAATATTCACGCGACAAACGGAGTAATACATGCAATCGATCAAGTATTATTGCCACCAAGTTACAGTGATGCATCGGCCACAATCACGATTTCTAATGAAGGCGCAGCAGCTTATCGCGTTGATGCCTTAGACGGAGAAGGTGCCACAGCGGAGTTGGGCGTGAGTAACACCGGAATTGCTTTGGCTGGAGGGTTGAGATATACCTTCATCAATAACGGAGGTACAAATCATCCCTTAGAGTTCAGAAATGCAGCTGGTGATGTTCTTTTATCTCAAAATGCTGCTGAAGGAAGCTTTGAAAGTGACACAGCAGTGAATTTTGTAGTAGATGGGGCTAACGTAAGTTTTACGCTCACTCCAGATTTAGCAGCCGCGATTGCTACTTACAACTGTAGTATACACGGAGCAATGGTAGGTGCAATCACCATCGCTGGATAATTAAAAGCTTATATTTTTATTGATTGGTTATCTCCGTAAGGAGATAACCAATTTTTTTTATGGGATTGAGTTTCAAATCAGTTCTTTTTACTCGACATCAATTTCGAATTAGGATCACTTTTGCCAAAACACCATTTGCTTTCGATTTTTTTGTCTATGGCCTCCAAGCTATTTTGTGACTTCAATCCCAGACTAAAATCCGGAACTGCTTACATGAAGGGCCTACAAGTCACTTATAGCTATCAGTATACTAGTGTTATACAGTTAAAAAAATATAAGCTATGAGATATGGAACACCATCAAGCGAATAGCCCGAACATCTCTCGCTCAATCTTCTCCACGACAAAAGAAAAGTCTCCCGGACGTCCCACAAAATCAAGATTGTTAACATCAATTATTAGCAGTTTACCTTCCTTGTAGCTTCCAATCCATTCCTCATAATGCTCATTAAGATGCTTGAGGTAGTCAATACTCATAGTTGTCTCGTAGCTTCTTCCTCGTTTTTCAATCTGTTCCACAAGTTTTGGAATATCTGCTTTCAGGTAAATGAGTAGATCAGGTGCCTTCACATGGGAAATCATACTGTCAAATAATTCTTTGTAATTCCAATAATCTCGCTCTGTCAAGAGTTCGCTTTTGTATAGATTGGCTGCAAAAATATAGGCATCTTCATAGATCGTTCGATCTTGAATAGTGGAAACGGTACTTTCCTGTATTTTCTTAATCTGCTTAAATCTAGAGTTAAGAAAGTATACTTGAAGATGAAAAGCCCAACGCTGCATATCTTCATAGAAATCAGATAGATAGGGATTGTTTTCTACAGCTTCAAATTCAGCCTTCCAACCGTAGTGTTTTGCAAGTTTTTCAGTCAGTGTGGTTTTTCCACTTCCGATATTTCCAGATACTGCGATGTGCATGAATGAATAATTATTTAGTGAATCTTTGAGCTATGACGATATCCTTGCTGCCTTTGGTTTATTGGTAGAATCCTTCACCTGTTTTCACTCCCTTGTAACCAGCTTCCACCATATTTACTAATAGCGGGCATGGCGCATATTTTGGATTTCCAAAGCCATCGTGAAGGACTTTCAAAATCGAAAGACAAACATCGAGTCCGATAAAGTCCGCCAGTTGCAGGGGTCCCATCGGGTGAGCCATTCCAAGCTTCATTACCGTATCGATCTGTGCGACTCCTGCTACACCTTCGAACAGCGTATAAATTGCCTCATTGATCATTGGCATCAGTATTCTGTTTGCTACAAATCCAGGATAATCATTTACTTCTACAGGATCTTTACCAATAGTTTGAGACAAACTCATGATTTTGGATGTCACCTCATCCGAAGTCAAATAGCCTCGAATCACTTCTACCAATTTCATTATTGGCACAGGATTCATGAAATGCATCCCGATTACTTGACTTGGTCTCTGTGTGACGGCAGCGATTTTGGTGATTGAAATCGAAGAAGTATTAGTAGCTAGTATAGTCCATTCAGGACTGAATTTGTCCATTTTACGGAAAAGATCCAACTTGATATTCAGGTCTTCTGTAGCTGCTTCTACAACTAAGTCAGCGGATTTAAGTCCATCTTCGAAAGTTGTAAAAACTGAAATACGATCTAGTGATTGGGCTTTCTCTTCCTCTGAGAGTAACCCTTTACCTATCTGACGATCCATATTTCCGGCAATCACAGCAAGAGCCCGATTCAATGCCTCCGGATTGATATCAATCAATGAAACAGTATGACCATTTTGCGCAAACACATGAGCAATACCATTCCCCATTGCACCAGAACCAATAATTGAGATATTTTTCATAACAAGATGGTAGAAGTAAATACTAGCTAATCTAAGTCTGGGTAGTTTCTAGTTATACAAAGTTACTCTCGAAAGTCTCGGATTCCAATTTTTAAGTTGTGCTTTCCTGACTTTGTTTGTCGCAAAACATCCCCTTCAGAAAAGCAATAATTGGCTACCTTTGGGATATGAAAGAACTTGGCTTAGTCTCTACTTTACCCATAAATAGATTTACTGACTTCGGCGCTTACCTTGCGCTGAGTTCAGGTGAAGAATTGCTTTTACCAAAGGGGTACTTGATTGGTGAAGAAAAAGAGGGCGATCTCAAGGAGGTCTTTATTTATACAGACTCTGAAGATAGACCTGTTGCCGTAACCCAAATGCCTCTGGCTTTTTTAGACGATTTTGCGGTTTTAGAAGCTAAAGTAGTAACTGATTTCGGAGCTTTTATGGATTGGGGTTTACCAAAAGATTTACTTGTCCCGAAGGCCGAAATGGGTAAAAACATGATTGCAGGAGAGAAGTATCTGGTAAAAATCTGTGTTGATCATCAAACAAACCGATTGATAGGAGTAAATAAATACAGGGATTTTATCCTTGATGCGCCAGTTGAATTTTCTGAAGGAATGGAAGTTACCGGGTTGATTTTTGATGAAACAGATTTAGGCTACAAAGTTTTGGTGGAGAATAAATTTGAAGGCTTACTTTTTAAAAATGAGGTGTTCCAGTCAATTCATATTGGAGAGAAACGATCAGTATTTATCAAAAATCGTCGGGATGACGGGAAATTAGATTTACAACTTTTGGCTCCGGGCAGAGAAAAATATGATGAAGGATCAGAAAAGATTCTTTCTATTTTAGAGGAAAAGGGTTTTTTACCACTTCATGACAAGTCTACTCCTAAAGAAATCCAAGATATTCTTGGTATGAGCAAAAAGCATTTTAAGCAATGTATCGGACAATTGTATCGGGCTCGTATGGTTCAACTATTGCCAGATGGTATTTCCCTGAACACTACGAGTTGATAATGTATATAGCTCTAAAAGATTTTACCAATAGTGTAGATCTACTTTTTCGATAGCTGGAAATTTACGTGAAAACCTAGCAAAGTGAAGCCCAGATCAGTGGATGTTTAATTTGAATGGCTTCATACAAAGGTTTTTTCGAAATGGATTAGCTTGATTGTGCAAATCATTAGTGAGTCTACCAGCCCAATAATTTTAGACACCGCTATCGAACGATTGGCGAAAGAATTTCGAATGAAAAAAATCGGTTTTGATAGTTGAAGATTTATATCAGAATGAAGTTGAAGATTTTGTATTGAATTTTGCACCTTGTCTTTTTTTGAATATGCTGACAAATGTTCCGTGTGTTAAAATCATCCCAAAGCTTGCCGAGAATTTCCATGCACCAATCGGAAAAACATTCATAGAATTTTAAAGTTTTCCCTAAAAATTACGCCTGTTTATCCAGCAGTTTTCAAAATTTTCGAGTAGATTAGGTAGATTCATAGAAAGTAATCTGAATCTTTTGCTCTTTTGAAGATCAAACCTATGTAGAAACCTATGCATAATCAGGACGCACACTTTCTTGGCGTGGATGTGGGGGGAACCCATTTAAAGATCGGATTAGTCGATAAAAAAGGAGAAATTCTAGACTTTCAAAAAGAAGAAACCATCCCTTATCGGGATGATGATTGTGGCTTTGGTCCATGCTTTATAAAAGGTCTAAAAAAATATCTCGATAAATACCCAACTGTACAAAAAGTTGGAATTGGCCTTCCTGGATTGATTTCCAAAAACCGAGCTACTACCCTCGAAATTCCCGCAATTCCATCTTTAAATGGATTTAACCTAAAAGAAGGCTTAGAATCAGCTTACCCTGACCATGATTTTTACTTAGAGAATGATGCCGCCGCCGCCGCCATGGGAGAGTTTTACTATGGAAAAGACAATTCTCATGAAAACTTCATTTTCATCACTATGGGTACTGGAATTGGCAGTGCCTTACTTCTTGATGGCAAGGTGTTCAAAGGATCCAGAGGCAATGCCATGGAAATGGGACACATGCTTGCTCAAGGAACATCAGGTTTGGAAACACTTATTGGAAGAAAGGGAATATTGACCATAATGGCCAGAATGATCGCTGCTTACCCAGAAAAAGCAGGTTGTTTAAGCGGTGCACATCTTGGAACGCACTTATTGGTAGACACAGCAAAAGCTGGAAATCCAGTTTCTTTGATGGTTTTTGAAGAAGTAGGGAGAATCCTTGGAGAAGCTATAGTATCCACGATCCGAATTTTGGACATCAATACGGTTTACTTTGGAGGAGGGATTTCAGCAGGATTAGAGTTTATGATGCCAAAACTTGAGCACACCATGAAACAATATTTGACACCCTATTATATGAAAGATTTAAATCTTAAGAAGGCGACTTTAGAAAATAATGCTGGGACTTTAGGTGCAGCTGCCCTATGTTTCATGGGTTCTGGGTCGTAATATTCACTTCAGAGACTTTGCTGATTGCATTCATTCGAAAAAGAACCTTTAAAGGTTCTTTTTCTATTTCCACTCCATCACATTGAATACTTGGCTCTAAAAAGTAGAAAAAGAAACTTTGACTTTTATCGACCAGCTCTACCCGATCAGGTCTTCCAAAAGTCTTGATCAAGGACTGGTTATTAGCTCCTAAAAATGTGTTTTTGATTCGCTCTAATTCTTCTAAGTCAAGAATCCGAAGATTCTTACATCCGTATCTATCAGATTTCCAATTTTCCATATTTAGATTACCTGTATCAAGCCTACCACCACAAGAAACCAAGAACGTGCTTCCAAAAATGATAGTAAGTAAAAATATGATGGATTTAGTCATAGGTAGTGTAGCACAAATTTTATTAAAATTGATAATTTAAATTAATTTTCTAGTAAATAAGAAACCGATTTTTAATTGAAAAATGATTCTCAAAAAAGTAAAGCTGTCAATCTTCAATTACCCCTGATTCTCATTATTTTGGATATTTTTCCGAAACTAATTGTCGAATGTAATGATTAAGTAACCATTACACTCACCGATTCTGTTTGGCAAATCGCTTATATTAGCAGAATTAATCCCCTTGTTATGTTATATCGGTTTGGAAAAGCGTTTTATTTCCTTTCACTATTTGGTTTTATTTTTTTTCTGCTGTATTTCTATTCAGCAATGGCTGAGTTGGTTGGCTACGGACTTGACGAGAATGGTTCTGTTATCGACAAGGTCTCTAAAGAAGCCTTTTTCTATGGCATGATTGGCCTATTTGTGATTCTAAATGCCGTAGTTTTACTTCCTCCAAAACTACTCGAAACAAAAATGCACAATGGATTGCATCGGATTTTCCCCTTAGGTGATATTTATCGAGATTATTTTCTGGGATGGTTTTATTCATTCGGAGGAATTGTCAATCTAAGTCTTTCAGTAATGGTTTTTTATACGCATGCCATTAACAATCAACAAGCAATAGCTGTCAACGAGTTTAGTTTTTTCTTTTATATGATCCCTGCACTTTTTATAATTTGGATTATCGGCTTGTTTGCTATGTTGACAGGGAAGTTCAAACAAATTAAAAAATAATCGCTCTAAGTTTTAGTTCAAAAAATGGCAGAATTAAGTAATTACACTGAAGACAGTATCAAATCTCTTGACTGGAGGGAACATATCCGACTTCGACCAGGAATGTATATAGGTAAACTCGGAGATGGTAGTGCACATGATGACGGCATCTATGTAATGGTCAAAGAAATTCTAGACAATTCCATAGATGAGCACATGATGGGATTTGGCCGAGCGATCGAAGTTAAAATTACTGAGCATAAGGTTGAAGTTCGTGATTATGGCCGAGGAATTCCTCTTGGAAAAGTTATTGATTGTGTCTCAAAAATAAATACAGGGGGAAAGTATGATTCTGGAGCATTTCAAAAATCTGTTGGTCTAAATGGTGTAGGTACAAAAGCAGTAAATGCATTGGCAGATTTTTT
>JBDNIP010000774.1:0-1229 GCA_041688245.1 Algoriphagus sp. | reverse complement strand
TTTGATTGTGGTTTTGGACGTATCCGCCAGTCCCATCGGCAAGCCGAATTCATCGATCAGAATATCATCCACTGCTCTGATGATAAAATTCACCACGGGATGCGGCGTGTACCAGACGCCACGGGCTTTGCGCAGCTTAGCATCATAGCTACTCAGAAAGTCCTCGTAAAAGTGAATGATGGGATCCTCCATCTTGGTCGCCTTCCCAAAGTTTTTGAGAATGGCATTTACGTCCGCTGCACGGAAGATATCCGCCAGTGCATCCACAATCCAGGTGATCCGATCATCCAGATCATAGCCGGCAATGTATTGGAAGAGTTTGCGCAGGAAAGGATTAGACTTGGGAATGAGTTCGGCTGCTTCCTGTCGGGAAAAGGAATCCAACGACTCATCATAAAGCCTTGCCGCAAACATGCCGTAGGCAATCGTCTGGGCATAGACATCTGAAAATTCTTTGGGAGTAATGTCATGAATCAGGATTTCCTTGAAGGCATTCATCTGCTCTTTCAGGGTGGAGTTTTCCTGATTTTCCACATCCGAGTTGAGGGAGTTTTCGATGACATTGGCAAGCATTCGAGCTTTGCCCGCCATCATTTCTGCCAGTCTTTTGGGGCTTTTGATAGTTTGCCCTATATGCGTGGTGAATTCCTGAACCAGGAGTTCGAAAGCTGGATAGTTATGTGGAAGGGGAAGAATCTTCCCTCCGTCGAGCACCCCGATTTTTACCGAAGTGGCAAACTCCCCGTTTTTGTAATAATAGAAATCGAGGTAATCGGTGAAGATCAGGTTGTCCAGCGAGCCTTTGTACCGATCAAATTGCTCTTTGTTCCCCGTTTTCTTTGCGCCTGTAAGATCAGCATCTCCGATGTCTTTGGCTTCGATGTAGCCGACTGGAATATTCTTTTTGGTCAGAATGTAGTCCGGTGCGCCACAGGCTTGGCGTTTGGGTTCGTTGGTCGCTTGAATTCCCGGAGCTAGCGATTCAATTAGATTTTGTAAATCCCCTCTAAACGTGTGTTCTGTCGCTTGGCCGGTTCGGTATCTGCTATCGAGTGCCTTAATATAATCTGCTGTGGTCATTAGGGGTGATTTAAAAAATGATTTCTTAAAGATATCCGAAAAGCGCTAAACGAAAAGAGTTTTATTGGGGAATGGTAAATTCTAAAATTAGTATAGGTCAAATGAATTATTACTTATTAAAATAAAGTCTTTTCATTCGATTCAAAATC